>JAYTEN010000172.1:0-10909 GCA_043735145.1 Gemmatimonadota bacterium
CGAACAGCAACTCCGGCGGCGAGCAGTGCGATCAACGCGGCGTTAAAGGCAATACGCTTCGAACGAGGCATCATCTTCCTCCTTGGGTGAACAGCAGACAACAGGTCATTTCTGGCAAGCGGACGGGGAGCTAGAAGGGATACCTGCAAACACCAAGCCACAAGAGGCGCGGAGCGGTAAGCTCTCAACTCATTGTCGGCCAACAACTTGTATTTCCATCAGGGGAGGCGGAAAGCAGGAAACTCCTGACGTGAGCTACATCACTGTTGCGCGGATGTTACAGGTGGGTGGCTACGGGCCCGATCCGGATGCCTGGTCCTCGATGGCGACTGCATCCCGAACTGGATGGAAAAATCGCATTCCCAGCAGCGACTCCAGCGCCGGCCTCCGGCGCAGGACATCGGGATTATCGGTGACGAACGCCGCGCAGCCGGCGCCATGGGCCAGGTCAACGCGCACGGCCTCGAGCCGGCGTGAAAAGCCGAGAATGGTGAGGATGGATTCGTATTGCGCGGAGCCCCGATAGTCGGCCAGCGCGCCCCGCGGCTCGGTGCGCCTGAGGTTCAGGTCGCGAATTTCCCAGGTGGACGCCAACTCCCCAGGCGATCCATCATGCAGAATCGTTATGGCACTTCCCTGCTCCAGACGGCGCAACTGGTCGCTGGGTGGTCCCTCGCTGAAGATTCGAATCATGCTGCAATGCTAGACGTGACGGCGCCAAGTCGCCAAGTCAGCCCTTCGGCACCGGAATCCCGACCGCACTGCCGCCGGCCTGCGCGCCGTACAGACAGATCGCGCGATAGGCATCTTCCGAAGGCTGGCACTGCTCCGTCCGCTCGGCATTGCCATTGCGCAGCGTCGCGATCTGCTGGCCCACGGCCTCGTAGCACAGCGCCTTGTTGCGCTGGCCGGTCACGTCGCGGCAATACGAGATGCCGTCGCCGGCTTTCGCCGCAAGGAAGACGTAGTCCTTCACCACGCCCACGTGGCACCAGGGCTGGTACTCGTCGCCCGCGAGCGAACACATGCGGATCGCTTCGCGATGATCCTGCCGCGACAGCGCGCTGATGTCGCGGCCCAGGCTCTGGTGGCAGAAATACTTCATGCGCCCCGGTGCCCTCTCACAGTCGCGCGCCGTCGCCGCGATATCGCCGTCGTTGTACTTGAGCATGACCGACGACTGCATGATGTAGCACGCCATCTGGTAATGCGCGTCGACGATCGAGCAGGGATACTGCTTGTCATTCGGGTCCAGCGCCTTGAAGGGCGGCGCCGCGGGCGTGCCCATCTGCATGCCCGCCATGGCGCCGTGGTCCGTGCCGTGCTCGTGCGCCGGCGCGCTGTCCGCGGTGCGGCTCGAGTGCAGATGGCTTCCGGGATGATGCGGGCTGGTCGCGTTCACGACGTTTTCCATGAACGCGCCGCCGAAGCACGACTCGCGGTCCCAGCCGTCGGCCAGGAGATCGCAGCCCGTGAGCGCTTCGGGCAGGTTGTGGTCGTAGAACATCGTGAGGCCGTGGCCCATGCCGTGCACGCACTGGAAGCGCAGCCACCGGTCGCCGCCCGCCACCGCATAAGGATGACACAGCGCATTCACCGACGACGAGTCGATGTTGTGCACGGTCTCGAAGTAGGCCTGGATCACGCCATGGTAGCAGCCCGATTGGTAGATCTCGGTGCAGCTCGCGAAGGTCTCGCTCAGGTTGCCGCCGAGCTTGCCCGCCGTGATCCCGACGCCGTGGGCATACACATGGCTGTTCGCCCGTACCGCGGCATCCATGTCGCCGATGCGATGCAGCGTCCCCATCGCGACCTTCACGCCCCGTGCCACCACGAGGGGCAGGATCATCCCCTCATAGCACGACTGCTGCTTGTCGGCGACGACGCCCCCGCACGCGCGCCGCGCCGAGTCGGCGTAGACCAGGGTATCGCCCAGGGTGCCCGAGAAGCGCAGGACAGCGGCGCGGCGCGATACGGCGTAGCCGCCCGCGGCAACCGCAACGAGAAGAATGGCCGCAACGGGCCAGGTGAACCGTGAAGTCTTCATCGGTAGCGATCCTTGTGGGAGTCCCGCGATGCACCAAATACGGGCACTGGTCGCCCGTTTAGCAGGTATGTTGCATAAGATGTGCCTCGAGGCACGAAGGAATCTGGAATCTGGAATCTGGACGATTGCGTGCCAAGTGCATGCCATCCGTGGCATACGAAGTCGTCCAGACTCCAGATTCCAGATTCCCGTTTGGGAACGCCGCCTGCGGCGCCGGGTCTAAGTTTGTCGGTCCGCGCCCGCTTGGGAGCGCCACCACAAGGAGCTACGCGTGAGCGAGAAGCCTCCCTCCGATCAGCCCGGCCTCGCCGAGCTGGAGGGGAAGATCCGGAACGGCGAGATCGACACCGTGATCAGCGCGATCACCGATCTTCAGGGCCGACTGATGGGCAAGCGCATCACGGGCGACTTCTTTCTCGAAGCGGCGCGGCATGGCACGCACTTCTGCACTTATCTCCTCGGCACCGACATGGAGATGAAGACGCCGCCCGGCTTCAAGCTCATGAACTGGGAGACCGGATACGGTGACTGGCTCGCTGATCCCGACTGGTCCACCTGGCGCGTCATCCCGTGGCTCGAGAAGACGGCGCTGGTTCTCGCCGACGTGCGCGACGAAGCAACGGGCGGGATGATCCCCGTTGCGCCGCGCAGCATCCTGCGCCGCCAGGTCGAGCGCGCGGCCGCGATGGGCTTCAACCCGATGATGGCCAGTGAGCTGGAGTTCTACCTGCTGCGCGACAGCTACGAGGGCGCCGCGAAGAAACAGTTCCACGACCTCGAGCCTTTCGGCTGGTACAACGAGGACTACAACCTTCTCCAGGCCACCAAGGCCGAGCCGCTGTACCGCCAGTTCCGCAACAACATGTGCGCCGCCGGCGTGCCGGTGGAATTCAGCAAGGGCGAAGCCGCCCCCGGCCAGCACGAGGTGAACATCCGCTACGGCCCGGCCCTCACCTCGGCCGACCGGCACGTGATCTTCAAGCACGGCCTCAAGGAAATGGCGTGGCAGAACGGGCACGCCGTGACGTTCATGGCCAAGCCGCATCACGAGTGGACCGGCAGCAGCGCCCACGTGCACCTCAGCCTCGAGCGGGCGGGCGGGCAGGCGGACGGGCGGTCGGTCAATGTCTTCCACGATCCGGACGGTAGCCCCTACGGCATGTCGGAGACGATGCGCCACTTCATGGGTGGCTGCATGGCGGGGATCCGCGAGCTCGCCTTCTTCATCGCGCCCTTCATCAATTCGTACAAGCGCTTCGCGCCCGGCAGCTGGGCGCCGGTGCACATCGTGTGGGGCCGCGACAACCGCACCTGCGCCTTCCGCGTCGTCGGCTCGGGGCCCTCGCTGCGGATGGAGTGCCGGCTTCCCGGTGGCGACGCCAATGCCTATCTCGCCTATGCCGCGATCCTCGGCGCCGGCCTGCGCGGTATCGAGCGCCGCATCGAGCCGCCGGCGGAGTACTTCGGTAACGGCTACACCGCCACGGAATTCCCGCGCATCCCGCGCGCCATGTGGGAATCCGTGCAGCTGTTCGAGCAGGGCATGCTGGCGCGCGAGCTCTTCGGCGACGACGTCGCCGAGCACTATCTCAATGCCGCGCGCGTCGAGCTCGACGCCTTCGACAGCGTGGTCACCTGCTGGGAACGCCAACGATACCTGGAGCGCGGATGAGCGAGCGTTTGAAGGGCAAAGTCTGCTTCGTCACCGGTGGCGGGAGCGGCATGGGAAAGGCTGCGGTCGAGATGTTCCGGCGTGAAGGCGCGCTGGTCGCCGCCGCCGACATCACGGCGCCCGCCTCGTCCGAGGGCGTGCTCGGCGTGACCTGTGACGTCACCAGGGAACAGCAGGTCCGCGATGCGATCGCCGCGACGGTGCAGAAATTCGGCCGGCTCGACGTGCTCTACAACAACGCCGGCATCATGATGTCCGAGGACAATTCGGTCATCAACACCGACGAATGGGTGTGGGACAAGACGCTCGCTGTGAACCTCAAGGGCATCTATCTCTGCTGCAAGCACGCCATTCCGGAAATGCTGAAGAACGGCAGCGGCTCGGTGATCAACATCGCGTCGTTCGTGGGCCTGGTCGGCTGTAGCGTCCCCCAGGACGCGTACACCGCGACCAAGGGCGCCGTCATCGCGCTGACCAAGTCTCTCGCGGTGCAGTTTGCCGGCAAGGGCGTGCGCGCCAACGCGATCTGTCCCGGTCCGATCGAGACACCGCTGCTCACCGAGTGGCTGCTCAAGGACGCCGAGGCCAAGCGCATCCGCCTGGCGCGGAATCCGACCGGCCGCTTCGGGAAGCCCGAGGACATCGTGAACGCGGGCGTGTATCTGGCGTCGGATGAATCGACGTGGACGAACGGGGCGATACTCGTGATCGATGGTGGAATCACCAGTAACTACTTCTGAGTTGGGGAATCGGGAATGGGGAATGGGGAATGAGTGAGCATTTGAGAATCGGGGTTGCTGCTTGCTTCTTCCACGCCGATCCGGCGCGGCCGATCTTCAAGGGCAAGACGCTCCTCTACCTCGAGGAGTCGTTGTCGCACTGGCTGATGGGCGGCGGCGCCGTCCCGTACCTGCTCCCGACCCCGGCCGCGGGCGTCGAGGTTCTTGACCTCCTCGCGCCGCTGGACGGCCTGGTGCTCCAGGGGGGAAGCGACGTGTCCCCGACGAGTTACGGCGAGACGCCGCTGCGGCCCGAATGGAAAGGCGATGAAGTCCGCGACCGCTACGAGGCCGGCCTCATCGACGCCGCCATGGCCCTCGACCGGCCGATCCTCGGTGTGTGCCGCGGCCTCCAGATGCTGAACGTCGCCTTCGGCGGCACGCTCTACCAGGACATCGCCACCCAGCACGAGGGCGCGCAGGTGCATCGCGACTGGGATCGCTACGACCAGGTCCAGCACGACATCACCATCGAGCCGGGATCGTGGCTCTCGGGGCTGCGGACCGGATCAACCGCGCGCGTGAACTCCGTCCACCATCAGGGCGTGAAGCAGCTGGCGCGCGGCCTGCGGGTGGAAGCGCGCTCCATTCCCGACGGCATGGTCGAGGCGGTGCGCTACGAGCCGGAGGGCGCGGCGCCCGATACCCCGTTCGTCTACGCGGTGCAGTGGCATCCCGAGTTTCAGGACCCCGCCGACCGCGCGCTCCTCGAGACGGAGCCGCTGCGCGACATGTTTCTCGAGGCCGCAGAAGCGCGGCGCAACCGCCGCCCCACCGGAGCACCACGTGCTGAAAGCCGTTAATCCCGCGACCGGCGAGACGATCCGCGAAATCGCGGAAGACGACGCCCGGAGCATCGGCCGCAAAGCCTCGGCGGCCCGCTCCGCCCAGCGCGCCTGGGCACGGGTGACGATCGAGGATCGCACCCGCGCGATCCAGCGCTTTGGCGACGCGCTGGCCGACCGGCTCGAGCCGCTGGCGGCGCTGCTCACGGCCGAGATGGGCAAGCCCATCCGGCAGTCGCGCAACGAGCTGACGGCGATGCAGGGCCGCATTGCCTTCTTCGCTGAGCACGCGGCCGCCGCGCTCGCCGACGAGCGCGTCGCCGACCTGCCCGGCCCGCCTCCGCTCGAGGAACGCATTCGCTACGAACCGCTCGGCGTGATCGCCAACATCTCGGCGTGGAATTATCCCTGGTTCGTGGGGTCGAACGTCTTCGTCCCCGCCCTGCTCGCCGGCAACGCGGTGCTGTACAAGCCATCCGAGCACGCGACGCTAACGGGGCTCGCGATCGCCGAGCTGTTGTGGGACGCGGGCGTGCCGCGCGACGTCTTCGCGCCCGTGGTCGGGGCGGGCGACGCGGGCCGCGCACTGCTCGCCCAGGACATCGACGGCGTCTTTTTCACCGGCTCGTACGCGACGGGACGCGCGATCGCCGAGGCGGTGGCGCCGCGCCTGCTGCGGGTGCAGCTCGAGCTGGGTGGCAAGGACGCCGCTTACGTGGCCGACGACATCGATCCCGCCGCGGCCGCGGCCGCGCTCGCCGACGGCGCCTTCTACAATGCCGGCCAGAGCTGCTGTGCGGTCGAGCGCATCTACGTCCACCGACGCATCGCGGGGGCCTTTCGCGATGCCTTCGTCGCGGCAGTGCGGGGCTTCGTGGTGGGCGATCCCACCGATGAGCGCACCTACATCGGGCCGCTGGCGCGGCGGGAGCAACTCGCGGTGCTCGAGGACCAGGTGGCGGACGCGCTGCGGCTGGGAGCAAAGCTGGAGTGCGGCGGAAAGCGGTGCGAGACGCCCGGTTCGTACTTCGAGCCCACCGTCCTCACCGGCGTCGATCACCGCATGAAGGTCATGCGCGAGGAAAGCTTCGGGCCGATCATCGGTATCCAGGAAGTGGACGACGACAGCAGGGCGCTGGAGTTGATGAACGACAACGAATACGGGCTCACCGCCTCCGTCTACTCGGGCGACCGCGCCCGCGCCGAGCGGTTGCTGCGCGACGCGAACGCGGGGACCGTGTACTGGAACTGCTGCGACCGGGTGAGCCCGCGCCTGCCGTGGACGGGACGCAAGCATTCGGGGATCGGCACCACGCTCTCGGTGGCCGGCATCCGCGCCTTCGCCCAGGCGAAGGCGTGGCACCTCAAGAGCGGCGGCTAGCGGGGCACCACCGCCACGCGCATCACGCGGACGTTCAGCCCGTGGTTGATGCGCAGTCCCAGGATCCCGGCCACCGGCGCGCCGGTTCGCGCCATCACGTGCACCCGCTGATTGTTCACGAAGAACACCACGCTGTCCCTGCCCGCCTCGAGCGCGAGAATGTTCTTCGTCTGCGCCGTACTCTGCTGGCTCGCCACCGCGGCATTCGCCGTCCACGGCACGATGTCGTGAGTCTCCGCGCCGGCGCGATGCTTGATCAGGAATTGCCCGTCCCCGCGCACCAGGAAGTAGAGGTAGCTCTGGTTGTCGGCCCCGAGGTTGAGCCCGCCGACGATCAGGCCGTAGCCCTCCATGTGGCCGGCGCCCTGGAGCGCATACATCTCGGCTTCAGCCCTGAAGTTGCCGGCCGCCGACTGGGTGGGGCGCCAGACGATGGCGGCACCGCGCGACGACGTCGTGAAGTTCCAGCCCGGCGTGGCGGCGGCGATCTTCATCGCGTCGGGGGCGCCGGGCCGGTCGTAGCGCACCCGCCATTCGCCGACGGTCATCACGGCGCCGGGCGCGGGCGGAATGGCACGCCGCGCGACCGCGGCCGGCCGGCGGTGCTGCGCGGCGAGCGGCGTGGCGATCGCCAGCGCGAGGATGATCAGGGATGTCGGTCGCATGGAAAGAACCTCGGGTAGGGAGATGGTGCCTTACGCGAGCGCGGCGTCGAGCGAAATGGCCAGGCCGCTGCGGAGCAGGTTCGACACCAGACACTTCTTCTCGGCTTCATCCGCCATGCGCTTGAAGGTCGCATCGTCCATTCCGGGCACCCGGCCGCGGGTGACGAGATGCATCCTGGTGATCTTGCCGTCCTCGAGGCTGACCGTGGCCCTGGTGGAGACTTCCTCGGGCGTGTGGCCGTTGGTGGCGAGATAGTTCGAGAAGGCCATGCTGAAACAGGCGGCGTGGGCCGCCGCGATCAGCTCTTCGGGGTTGGTGCCCTTCGCGTTCTCGAACCGCGTCGCGAAGCTGAAGGGGATGTCCTGGAGGACGCCACTGGTGCTGCCGATGGAACCCTTGCCGCTCTTCAGATCTCCGCGCCAGACGCCCGTCGCGGTGCGCTCGATCGCCGCCATGTGTGCTCCCTGAAGGTTGAGAGCGGAAGATAGCAGCGGGGGGCAATGGACCACAGCGTCGAAGCGTCGAAGCGTCGAAGCGTTACGGCGTCTCAGCGTGCTCGCGGCCGTTGCGGGACGCGACAGATGGGGCATGGACCCATTCGGGGCTCGACGCCGAAGATCACCGTGGCGGGGCCGCGGGTCACCGCCGTGTCGGTCAGCGTGACGGTGATGGTCAGCGAGCGCCCGCGGGTGTTGCCGCTGAAGCGCGCCGGGTGCCGGATGCCTTGGTCGATCGGATAGGCGTTGATATTGTAAGTACCCACGACGGTGAAGTTGCCCGCTGCGTCCGGGATGATGACGCCCGGGATATCGCCGTTGGTGCAGCCGATGTGCAGGTGGGTCGTTGAATCGTTCACGATGAGGCCGGCGTCATTGCCGCCCCATGTGCCGGTGACTTCGGCCACCGGCAGGTCGGGGCCGTTGCACGACAGCGCGCCGGTGAGCAGCAGCGCGGCCAGCGGTCGCATGGTGACCGGGATCATTTGAACCGGGCGATCAGCTGGCGGATCGAATCGGGACGGAAAGCTCCGGCACCGTCGGGCACCGACCGCCACCAGTAGACCACGGCCTCGCGCGAGTCCGCGGTGCAGCCCACGATTTCGCTGCACGGCCGGAGCACCGACGCGCCGCCTGGCAGCGAGGGGCACGACGGGCCCGCGCAGGGCGCCCAGTCGAGCAGCGCCAGCGTATTGCGGTCGGCGATGAAGAGGTGCACCGGCTGGGCGGAGGCGTTCATGATGTTGAGGCCCGGCGGCTGCGGGTTCACGCGCAGCACGCCGTCCGTAACCGACAGGGGGTCGCTGCAGGCTGCCGTGGCGACGAGTGCGACCCAACTGAGCAACAGGGCAGTAGCGATGCGACGCATGAAAGCCTCCGGGTTCGCGCGTTGAGCCTCCACACTGAACGCACCAGGCGCGCCATTTCTGACGGCGAAGGTTGTGGTCCTTCCCGCCAAAACCGCAAGACCGGAACCGATCGCCCTCCGGACGGTAGCACCGTGAGGGGAATTCCTGTTTCACCTGCCAATGAACCGAGGGATGCGCATGGCGCCCAAAGCGAAGACCAAGGGACCCGGCAGCAATCCGGGCAGCTCGCAGAAGGTCCAGAAGGAGAGTGTGGCCGAGCAGGCGAAGATGCGCGACAAGGATCGCCGGCCCGACAGCGGGAGCAAAATCAACAAGGGCAGCCGCCGGCGCGCCGGCTGAAAAAACCAGACGGGACAGCGGCCAACCGCTGTCCCGTTGTCCACCATGCCAGGAGGCGGACTCGAACCGCCGACCCGCGGATTATGATTCCGCTGCTCTAACCAGCTGAGCTACCCTGGCGTCTGACTTCTATCATTGAGAAAGGCGGCTCAGTGTCGAGCCGCCTTCTCCAGTAGCGGGGGCGGGATTTGAACCCGCGACCTTCGGGTTATGAGCCCGACGAGCTACCAGGCTGCTCCACCCCGCGTCGTGTGCAACAAAGCTACCCGGGGTCGAGAGGGCGCGTCAAGCGATGAACCACATCGGCTATGGGCCGGAGCGCGGTGCGGCCTGGTACCGCTGCACTTCGTGGGCGTCGAGATGGGTCGTAAACCCGTACTTCTGCGCCGTCGCCCACCAGGGATGGAGCGCGTAATCGGCGTCGGTGAGCTTCGGCAACCCGACCATGTTCTTGTGCTTCTTCCAGCACGCCTCGCAGAAGACCATCTCACCGCGCACGATGCTCGCTCTGGTCGACCACTTGAACTTGCCGCCGCTGAATTCGCTGGTCTTGTCGAGGATGCGCGCGAAACCGAAGTCGCGGCCGGTGACGCCCTGGCGGCTGCCGCACTCCATGCAGATCGTCAGGTCAACGGGCTGGCCGGCGATGGCACGCTGCATCGCTTCGCCGGCGGCGATGGCCTCGGTGGGGTCGGGCGCGGGATCGCCCGGCGCGCGCGAGAAATTCTCCGCCGATTTCACGACCACGTACCCCTGCCGCTCCAGCTGCTTGCGATAGAGGGCCGGATAGATGAAGGGCAGCGCGAGCCACCCGAGGCCGAACGTGAGGATGACGCCGGCGCCGGCGAGCACGCCCGGGAGAATCATGCCCTTGATGAAGAACCAGAGCGGCCCTAGCAGCAGCGCGCCAATCGAGAAGGGCGAGCCACTATCGATCCGGTTTCCGGTGTCCCGGTGCTCCATGATCATCGTGGAAGTATTTCCTCACTTCCGTTGAGAAACCGCAAGCCTCGCACCACGACCATTCGCCGCGGCCCCGCCATCAGCGCCACCCGCCAGCGGCGGCTCGTGGTACCCGCGAAGGCCACCATGGCATCCATCCCCGCCAGCGGCGCATCCGCCAGGTCCCGCGGCGGATCAGCGTCGAGTGTCGCTACGCGGGCCCTTCGCGCGAGGTGATACCGCCCGCTGTGCCCCGAATGCACCCTGATGCCGGTCAGCGTCACTGGAACGGGGAACGTCAGGTCGAGCTCGACCCACCCGGCATTCACCGAATCGGAATGCCACATCCGGTTCTGGTCGAAGCTGATCTCCGGACCGGGGCTCGGCGCGATCGCCCCGCGCACCACGTTATCGGGGCGACTGCCGTAGAGCGAGCCCGAGGTCGTGGTGACCTCGATGACAGACGCCGGGTGGCCGGGAATCTCCATCGGACCCATCGTGACCAGCACGGGCCGTGGCTCCGCGCCGGCCAGCCCGGTGGAATCCCAGGTCAGCGACGCAAAAGCCCGATGGTTCAGGGCGAGGGCGCGCAAGTCTTCCCGCACCAGGATTCCCGGCGTCGCCGAAGGCGCGAAACCCCGCGTGTGATGCCGGAGGTTGTAACTCATCACCGACGCGTCACTGTCCATGCCGCGCCCATACGCGTCCACATGCGGCAATCCGAAGGCGTGACCCAGCTCGTGCTGAAAGGTGGACTGGACATTGGGGAGGCGATCCAGCGCGTACGACGACATCTCGATGATTCCGCCGCCATTGTTCAGGCCGCCGTTGAGCGGCTCGCCCGCGCCGGTGGGGAAGTCATCGGCGTCGTTCATCACGATCGCGACGAACACCCAGGGACACTCGAATCGGGTCACGTGAAACTGGTCGAG
>JAYTEN010000173.1:0-16408 GCA_043735145.1 Gemmatimonadota bacterium
ATCTCGGGCGGCACGGTGCCGAGGTTTTCTCCCACCACCTCGCAGCGGTGGCGGTTCGACGCGAGGGCGAGCACCGCGAACAGCTCGTCCGCGGGATACGAGACGTACGTGCCCTGGTGCAGCCCGAGGCCGTGAGGAATCCAGTAGAGCCGCGTCCAGGCCATGATATGGTCCACGCGCAGCACGCCCGCGAGTGCGGCCTGGTGGGCGATCGACGCCGCCACGTACGCGTGGCCTTCTCGCCGCGATGCCGCCGGAAGGACGGGGGTGAATCCCCAGTCCTGGCCGCTCGGAAAGCCGAGGTCGGGAGGCGCGCCGACCGACATCCCTTCGACGAACAGGCCCTGCCGCGACCAGGGGTCGTAACCGTCGGGATGCACGCCGACGGCGAGGTCGAGGCCCAGCCGGAAGCCGTCGTGGTCGAGACGCTTGCGCAGGTCGCCGAGCTGCGCGCGCGCCATCTGTTGTGCCACGAGGTGAAATCGCTCCTCGTCGGCGTCAACGTGTTCGGGCTCCAGCGTCCCCGCGATCGCCTCGGCGGGCCAGTCCCGCCAGTTTCTTCCCAGCCGGGCCTGCGCGCCGCGGAATCGCGCGTAGCGCAGCAGCTCCTCGTCGAGATGCGACGGGTCGAGCCGGTGTCCCGACAACGCCGCCCTGACTTCCGCGTCGGCCGTGGCGACGTCGAGCATTGCCGGCGCGTCGATCGGCCGGTGCGCGTCGCCGAGGTCGAGCGCCAGCTCCGACCAGAACAGGCGGCTCACCGGTGAATAGGGACTGGGCTCGACGGGTGGAGTGTTGAAGGTAGGAAGCAGCGGGAGGATCGTGACCAGGTCGCCGCCCTTCCCGCCCACCCACCGGCACAGTGCCTCCAGATCCCGGAGGTCCGCCATCGAACGGCTGCGCGCCGTGCGGAGCGCGGCGAGATGGGTGCCGACTCCCCAGCTGCGATGTCGTCCGTCGCGGCGGAATGCCTGGACCGGCGCCGAGATCACGGTGGCCGACTGGAGGCGGCCTCCGGCGTCGACCGTCAGCCGGTGGTAGCCGGGCGGCAGCGGATGACTTGCCCGATAGCGACCGCCGACGTGCTCCATGGGGACGACGTCACCGGTCGCGAGCCGCAGCTCGGCCGCGCCCTGCGCGAGGACGTCGATTTCCGGCAGCATGCCGTCCCAGGCTACGATTACCGGAGCGAGCGTCGCCGCTTCCGGCGCCGATTGGTGTGCCCGCAGCGCCTCGGCGGCATCGGCGGGGCGCGCGACGGCCGCGCCCAGCGCGGCACAGACGCGAACCAGCGTCTCGGGGCCCACGATGACCGGCTTGCCGAGGCCATCTTTGTAGCGGGTTTGGACTCCCATCGCCTTGGCGAGAGCTTGCAGGGCCACTACCTCGTCCATGCCGTGCCGGGTCAGGGGTGGTGGGCTTCCATCGCGAAGAGCGCGAGAGCAACGTTAACGCCAAGATGGACCACTGCGCCAACGGTCCGACGGATTCAACGCACGGGAGATTCATGCCTCGTATCGCTCGTCCAGCCACCGCCGGCATCGTGGCCCTGGTCCTGGGGACCGCCTGCCTGCAAGCCCAGGTCCGGGTCACCTCCCCCGACGGCCGGAACCAGGTGACGGTGGAGATCCGGGACGGCCGCCTCACCTACAGCGTGGCGCGCAATGCGCGGGTGCTCATCAACCCGTCGCTCCTCGGCTTCGAGTTCCGCGGGGCGCCGCCGCTGCGCGACGGCCTGCGCATCACCGACACGACGCGGGCGAGCCACGACGAATGGTGGACGCAGCCGTGGGGTGAAGTCTCCCGCGTTCGCGACCATCACAACGAGCTGGCCGTTGGCGTCGTGGAGGCGGCGTCCCCGAACCGGCGCTTCACGCTGCGCATCCGCGTCTTCGACGACGGGCTGGGTTTCCGGTACGAGCTGCCCGAACAGCCGGGCCTCGGCACCTTCGACATCAGTGATGAGCTCACCGAGTTCGCCATGGCCGGCAACATGCGCGCCTGGTGGATTCCGTCGAATCGCCCGCGCAAGGACCGCTCCGAGGAGCTGTTCTCGGCGGCGCCCGTGAGCACCCTCGACAGCGTGCAGACTCCCCTTACCATGGAAGGGGAGGACGGCCACACCTTCATGGTCATCCACGAGGCGAACCTCGTGGACTATGCGCGGATGTTTCTCGCCGGGCCGCGCATGGAAGGCCGGACGCTGCGCGCAGCACTCGCGCCGATGGCCGACGGCAACAAGGTCCACGGGCGCACGCCATTCGTGACCCCGTGGCGCACCATCCAGCTGGCCGACCGCCTGACCGACCTCGCGCCCTCGGTGCTCGGCCTGAACCTCAATCCCCCCAATGCCCTGCCCAGCACCGACTGGATCCATCCGATGAAGTACGTGGGGATCTGGTGGGGCATGCACATCAACACGATGACGTGGTCGTCGGGCCCGCATCATGGCGCGACCACGGAGAACGCGAAGCGCTACATCGACTTCGCCGCGGCGAACGGATTCGGCGGTGTGCTGGTCGAGGGCTGGAATACCGGATGGGACGGCGACTGGATCGCGAACCGCGACGCGTTCTCGTTCACGCGATCGTATCCCGACTACGACCTCGCCGCCGTCGCGGCGTACGCGCACCAGAAGGGCGTGCGCCTGATCGTGCATAACGAAACATCGGGCGGCATCCAGAACTACGAGCGCCAGATCGACAGCGCGTTCACGCTCTACCGCTCGCTGGGCCTCGACGCGATCAAGTCGGGCTACGTCACCGACCTCACCAGTGAAGGCCATTCCCACTATTCGCAGTTCATGGTGCAGCACTACCGGCGGGTGATCGAGACGGCGGCGCGCTACGGCATCATGGTTGACGCCCACGAGCCGATGCACGACACCGGCGAGCGCCGCACGTACCCGAACATGATGAGTCGCGAGGGCGCGCGGGGGCAGGAGTACAACGCCTGGAGCGGCGACGGCGGCAACCCGCCCGAGCACGAGACGATCCTGTTCTTTACCCGGATGCTCGACGGGCCGATGGACTTCACGCCCGGCATCTTCGACATCCTGATCGAGCGGGGCACCGGCCGTCCGCGCCGTACCGACGAGTCGCGCGTCCGCACCACGCTGGCGAAGCAGCTGGCGCTGTACGTGGTGCTCTACTCGCCGCTTCAGATGGCCGCCGACCTGCCCGATAACTACGAGCACCAGCTGGCGTTCCAGTTCATCCGCGACGTCGCCGTGGACTGGGACACCACGCGGGTGATCGACGGGCGGATCGGGGACTACGTCGTGGTCGCGCGCCGCGAGCGGGGCGGACAGACCTGGTTCCTGGGCGCGATCACCGACGAGCAGAGCCGCACCCTCGACGTGCCGCTGAACTTCCTGGCGCCGGGGCGGCGCTATGTGGCGGAGATCTACGCCGATGGTCCCGGCGCGAACTGGATGGACAATCCCCTGCCGGTGACGATCTCGCGTCGTACCGTGACGTCGGCCTCGCGCCTGCGCATCGTCATGGCGCCCGGGGGCGGCCAGGCAGTGCGGATCAGAATGCGGTGACGCTTAGAAGTGGAACACCCGCGTAAAATCATTGGCCAGCGCGAGCACCATGATGGCCAGCAGGAGGAAGAACCCGACCTGGGTGAACCGCTGCCGCTGAACAATGGATAGCGGCTTGCGGCGGATGCCTTCGATGACCAGGAACAGCAGGTGCCCGCCGTCCAGCACCGGGATGGGCAGCATGTTGAGCACGGCAAGATTCATCGAGAAGAGCGCCATGAAGCCCAGGTACACGTCGAGGCCGAGACGGATGGCTTCGCCCGAGAGCTGCCCCACCAGGATCGGCCCGCCGAGGTCGCGCGGCGACAGCTGGCCGGTGAGCAGGCCCTTCAGCGTGAACAGCACCAGGCCGCCGGCGTCGGCCGCGCGGATGACGCCCTGCCTTACCGATCCGAAGAAGCCGTAGCGGGTGAGCGGCAGGTAGACGCCCAGCCCGACCTTGCCCACTTCCCGCCGCGCGCCGCTGTCGGCCGCCGGCACGAGCGTTGCGCGCGGGACCAGGTCGGCCCGGATGACCTGCGATCCGCGCGCGAGGCGCACCCGCAGCGTGTCGCCGGCGTGCGTCTCGATCACCTTCACCAGCTTTTCCCACGCCAGCACCGTGTCGCCGTTCACGGTGAGGAACCGGTCGCCGCGCTGGAGTCCCGCCTTCGACGCGGCCTGCCCCGGCAGCACGTCGCCGACCACCGGCTCGTGCCAGGGAATCAGCGATCGCAGCGCCGCGACGCGTCCCTGCTGCTGCGAGAGGGGCACGTCCACGAGGACGGGCTGCGCGCGACCCGCGATCTCCAGCCGGAGCGGATTCGTCGAGGACGTCAGGAACGCGCCCTGGATGTCGCGCCACCCGCGCACCGAATCACCGTTGATGCGCACGATGCGATCACCCGGCTGGATCGTCTCCAGGCCGCTGGCGCCCAGCGGCAGCGAATCACCCCGCACCTCGCCGATCGTGATGGAAGGATCTTCGGCCACGCCGTACCGCATCGTGAGGCCGGTGTAGACCAGGACCGCAAACAGCACGTTCATGATGACGCCGGCGCTGATCACGAACATGCGCGCGGGCAGCGACTTGGCATCGAAGGTGCGCTCGGGCGCGATGACGATCTCTGCCTTCGGCCCTTCGACGCCCGCGGCGGGGCCGTCTTCTTCGAGGCCCGCCATCTTCACGTAGCCGCCGAGCGGGATCCACGAGATGCAGTACTCCGTCTCGCCGCGGCGGAAGCTCAGCGGCGTCGGCGAGCCGAGGCCGAAGGAGAACCGCAGTACCGCGATCCCGACCGACTTGGCGGCCAGGAAATGCCCCAGCTCGTGCACGAAGATCAGCACGCCGAGGACGACGATCGTTGCCAGGAGCGTCTGCATCAGGCCGCCGCTCCGGTGAGCGCGAGCTGCGCGCGCCGGCGCGCCCAGGCGTCGGCGTCGCGCACCGCCGCGAGGCTCTCCGCGGCGCGGCGCGAGTCGTGATCGGTGAGCGTCGCTTCGATGACCTGGGCAATCCGGCCGAAGGGAATCCGCCCCGCCAGGAACGCGCTCACGGCGACTTCGTTGGCGGCGTTGAACGCCGTCGGCGCGGTGCCGCCGGCCCGGCCCGCCGCGATGCCCAGCCCGAAAGCCGGAAAGACGTCGGTTCGGATGGGCTCGAAGGTCAGTGTCCCCGCGACGAGTGGGTCGAAGCGCACGGTGCCGTCGTCAGGCAGGCGGTCGGGATGCGACAAGGCGTAGAGAATCGGAAGCTCCATGTTCGGAAACCCGAGTTGGGCCAGCACCGAGCCGTCGGTGAACTCCACGAACGAATGAATGATCGACTGGGGATGCACCACGGCCGTGACCTGGTCGTAGCCGGCGCCGAAGAGGAAGTGTGCCTCAATGACCTCGAGCGCCTTGTTGACGAGCGTCGCGCTGTCCACCGAGATCTTCTTGCCCATGCTCCAGGTCGGGTGATTCAGCGCCTGGTCGACGGTCGCGCGGCGCACCTTCGCGGCGCTCCACGTATGGAACGGGCCGCCCGACGCGGTGAGGATGATGCGCGAGAAATTCGTGGCTCGGCCGCCGAGACACTGGAAGACCGCCGAGTGCTCGGAGTCGACGGGAATGATCTCGCCCCCGCCCTCGCTCGCCGCGCACCGCGCCAGCTCGCCCGCCATGACCAGCGCCTCCTTGTTGGCGAGGGCGACGCGCTTGCCCGCGCGCAGCGCCGCGAGTGTCGCCTCGAGGCCGGCCGCACCGACGACGCCGTTGACCACGATGTCCACGTCGGGGTGCGTTGCCGCTTCGACCAGGCACTCCGCGCCGGTGGACCAGCCTTCGACCTTCTCGCTCACGAGGCCCACAAAGTCGGGGTCCCACGCGCGGTCCTGGAGGGCGAGCAGGTCGCGCTTGCCGAACGCCGTCAGCGCCACGACGCGAAACCGTTCGGGGTGGCGGGACAGCACGTTGAGGGTGCTGGTCCCGATCGAGCCGGTGGAGCCCAGCACCGCAATGCCCGTGGTCATACCACCTGCACCAGGTGATAGAGCAGCGACGTCACCGGCAGCACGAAATAGAGCGAATCGAGCCGGTCGAGCACGCCGCCATGCCCCGGCAGCAGCGCCGAGGAGTCCTTCACGCCGACTTCGCGCTTGAAGAGCGACTCGACCACGTCGCCCACCTGCCCCGCGACGCTGATCACCACGCCCATCAGCAGCGCCTGGCCGAGGGTGACCGCGAGACCCGCGGCCTTGAAGACGACCGCGGTATAGATGAGGCTCAGGGCGACGGTGCCGAAGAGACCCGAGATGCCGCCCGCCCAGGTTTTGTTCGGCGATACCACCGGCGCCATCCTCGCGCCGCCGAAGGCCTTGCCGCCGGTCATCGCCGCGCTGTCGCCCACCCAGGTCAGGATCAGGGGATAGAACAGCAGCGCCATCCCCACGCGGGCGTCGTTCACGAACGGCCCCGGCAGCGGATGCCGCAGGTGCAGCGCGAACGACGGCAGCCAGGCCGCGTACAGCACGCCGAAGATCGTGATGGCGACGGCGGTGAGCGGCCGGCCTGACGGACCGCGCTGCACCAGCGCCACCGTCATGACCAGCAGGACAAACCCGATGAAGAGGTAGCCGCCCTGGATCATCTGGGCGATAAAGCCGGGGGCGAACATCGTGGTCGCGACGGCCAGCGGCGTCAGGGCGGCGGCGGCGGTCCCGATGGCATCGAGGGGCTCGATGTCCTGCTTGCGGGCAAAGGCGTAGAGCTCGCGGGTGGCGAGCGCGGCCGCGAGCGCGAGCAGCGCGGCCATGGCCCAGCGTCCGACATACGCGATGGCGATGACGGAAGGAATCGCGACGGCGGCGAAGGCGACCCGCCGGGTCATGTTGGATGCCACGGCGTCAGGCCGAGACGCGCCCGAAGCGGCGCTCGCGACCCTGGTATTCGATGACGGCCTCGTACAGATGCTGGCGCGAGAAATCGGGCCACAGCACCGGCGTGATCAGCAGCTCGGTATACGCCAGCTGCCAGAGCAGGAAATTCGAGATGCGCAGCTCGCCCGACGTGCGGATCAGCAGATCGGGATCGGGCAGCCCCGCCGTGTACAACCGCAGGCCCAGCGCTTCCTCGTCCACGTCTTCGAGCGCCAGGCGGCCGTGGAGCACATCCTCGGCGAGGCGGCGCGCGGCGCGCGCGATCTCGGCCCGGCTGGAGTAGGAAATGGCGAGGTTGAGCATGAGCTTGGTGCCGCCGCGCGTGCCGGCGATCAGCTTGTCCACCGCCTCGCGCTTGTTGGCGGGGAGCCGCGCCAGGTCGCCGATGACGTGCACCTCGACGCCCTGCTGCCGCAGCTCGGCGGTCTCGTGCGCGATGTACTCCTCGAGGAGTCCCATCAGCGCGCCGATCTCCAGCGCCGGGCGCTTCCAGTTCTCCTCGCTGAAGGCGTACAGCGTCAGCACCTCGATGCCCGACTGGATGCAGCCCTCGACCACCTCGCGCACCGCTTTCATCCCCTCGCGATGCCCGAGTGTGCGGGGGAGATGGCGCTCCTTGGCCCAGCGGCCGTTGCCATCCATGATGATGGCCACGTGCCGCGGAATGGCGCCGTGCGCCTTCAGCTTGTCGAGGAGCGCGTCGGTACTCAAACTTCCATGATCTCCGCTTCCTTGGCCTTCACCAGCTCGTCGATCTGCTTGATGTGCTCGTCGGTGATTTTCTGCACGTCCTTTTCGGCGTGCTTCGTCTCGTCTTCCGACACGTGCTCGAGCTTCTTGAGGACGCCCATCGCCTCCTGGCGGTGATGCCGGACGGCGACGCGGCCTTCTTCGGCGAGCTTGTGCACGATCTTCACCAGGTCGCGGCGCCGCTCTTCGTTGAGCGCCGGCAGCGGCACGCGGATGACGCCGCCCTGGGTCGAGGCGGTGAGCCCCAGGTCCGAGTCGGCGATCGCCTTCTCGATGGACTTGATGAGTCCCTTGTCCCACGGCGTAATGGTCAGCAGCCGCGGCTCCGGCGCCGCCACCGAGCCCACCTGGTTCAGCGGCATCGAATTGCCGTACGCGTCCACGCGCACCAGGTCGAGGAGCGAGGTCGTCGCCTTGCCGCTGCGGATCGAGGAGAACTCCTTGCGGGTGCTCTCCATCGTCTTGTCCATGCCCGTGCGGGCGGCCTTCAGCACGTCGGCAGTCGTTTTCGCGGTCATCGCACCGTGGTGCCGATGCGCTCGCCCCTGAGAATGCGGACGATCGCGCCGGGCTGGTTGATGTTGAAGACCTTGATCGGGAGGTTGTTGTCCTTGCAGAGCGCGAACGCGTTCGCGTCCATCACGCCGAGCCCCTGGACGATGGCGTCCTGGTACGACACCTCGGGCAGGAACCTGGCATCCGGGTCCGTGCGGGGGTCGGCCGAATAGACGCCGTCCACACTGGTGCCCTTCATGATGACGTTGGCCTCGATCTCCAGCGCCCGCAGCACCGCCGCGGTGTCGGTCGAGAAATACGGGTTGCCGGTGCCGCCCGCGAAGATCACGACGCGCTTCTTCTCGAGGTGGCGCACCGCGCGCCGCCGGATGTACGGCTCGGCCAGCGCCTCCATGCGGATCGCCGTCATGACCCGCGTATCCACGCCCTTTTTTTCCAGGATGTCCTGGATCGCCAGGGCGTTGATGATGGTCGCGAGCATGCCCATGTAATCGGCCGACACCCGGTCCATGCCCTGCTTGCTGGCCTGGCTGCCGCGCATGATGTTGCCGCCGCCGATCACGACGCCGAGGTCGGCGCCGGACTCCTTCACCGCCTTGACCTCGTCGGTCAGCCGGTCCACGATGGCGAAATCGAGGCCGAAGCCCCGGTCGCCCGCGAGCGCCTCGCCCGACAGCTTGAGGAGCACACGGGGATAGACCAGGCTCACACGCCCTCGCCGAGCTGGTAGCGCACGAAGCGCCGTACCTGGACGTTCTCGCCGGTCTTGCCGCTCATCGCCTTGACCAGCTCGCCGACCGTCTGCTTGTCGTCCTTCACGAACGGCTGGTCGAGGAGGCAGACCTCGGAGAGAAACTTCTTCACCTTGCCCTCGATGATCTTCGCGCGGATGGCCTCGGGCTTGCCCTCGGCCGCGACCTGCTCGGTAAAGATCCGGCGCTCGCGCTCGACCAGCTCGGGGGCGAGCTGCTCGGCGCTCACCGCCAGCGGAGCCGCCGAGGCGATGTGCATCGCGATGTCCTTGCACAGGCCGATGAACTCCACGCCCCGCGCGACGAAGTCGGTGATGCAGTTCACCTCCACCAGTACGGCAACCTTGCCGTTATGGTGGTGGTAGAACTCGATCCGGCCTTCCTTCGCCTCACGCTCCGCGAGCTTGTCGGCCTTGGAGATGCCCTTGGCCCGCAGCCACTCGGAGGCCTTCGCCATGTCGCCGCCGCTCTCCTCGAGGGCCTTCTTGCAGTCCATCATCCCGGCGCCCGTTCTCTTCCTGAGTTCTCCGACATCCTTGGCGCTGATCGCTGTTGTGCTCATGTCTTTCTCTTTCAAATAACGTTTTGACGTCTTGACGCTTCGACGCTTCGACGGCTTTTATGAAAACCGCCGCCCGCCCGACCGGGCTGAGGCGGCGGCGCGCTTCAGTCGGACCTGGTCAGACGGCGCCGGCGTCCGCGGGCGCGGGGGGAGCGGCCTGGGCGGTCACTCCGCCCTCGGCGGGGGCTCCAGCCTCGGCGGGGGCTCCACCATCAGCGGGGGCGCCACCCTCGTGCTCCTTCATGCGGGCGACGATCGCTTCGGGCTTCGGCCGGCGCTTGCGGCGCGGGCGGCGGCGGCGCTTCTCTTCCTCAGTGCCGCCTTCGACCGCTCCGCCATCGGTGGAGTAGGTCGAGAAGTCCTGCTCTTCGGCTTCTTCACGCTGCGGCCGCGCGGCGCGGGTCTCGGAGATGGTATCGGCCAGGGCGCCGCTGATGAGCGAGACCGACCGGATCGCGTCGTCGTTGCCGGCGATCGGCACCGTGATCACGTCGGGATCGGCGTTGGTGTCGACGATGGCGACGATCGGGATGCCGAGCTTGTTGGCTTCGGCGATCGCGATCTTTTCCTTCTTCGCGTCGATCACGAACAGCGCGCCCGGCAGCCGCGTCATGTTCTTGATGCCGGCGAGGTTGCGGTCGAGCTTGATGCGCTCGCGCTCGAACAGCAGCTGTTCCTTCTTGGTGAAGAACTCGAAGCTGCCTTCTTCCTGGCCCTGCTCGAGTTCCTTCAGCCGCTTGGTCTGCTTCTTGATCGTCGCGAAGTTGGTCAGCGTGCCGCCGAGCCAGCGCTCCGTCACCCAGAAGGCGCCAGCGCGGGCCGCCTCGACCTGGATGATCGCCTTCAGCTGCTTCTTGGTACAGACGAAGAGAATGTTGTCGCCCTTGGCGACGACTTCGCGCACCAGCTCCTGGGCCAGCTTGAGCTGGCTGAGCGTCTTCTGGAGGTCGATGATGTAGATGCCGTTGCGCTCGGCGAAAATGAACCGGCGCATCTTGGGGTTCCACCGGCGCGTCTGGTGGCCGAAATGGACCCCGGCTTCGAGCAGCTGCTGGATTTCAGGCAATGCCATCTGCGGTGATTCTCCCTTGTGGTTATGCGTCCATCGCGTTCGTCTGGGACCGGAATCCGTCGCCGGACACCACCGCTCCCATCCCGCGATGTGCGTTGTAGGGGCCGACCTCGTGTCGGCCCTCTATGCGGCCTACCGCTTGCTGAACTGGAACCGCTTGCGCGCGCCGGGACGGCCGGGCTTCTTGCGCTCGACCGCGCGCGGGTCGCGCGTCAGCAGTCCGGTGGTGCGCAGCTTCTTGCGATGCGTCTCGTCGACCAGGAGCAACGCGCGGGCGATGCCGAGGCGCATCGCGCCGGCCTGCCCCGTCATGCCGCCGCCATCGACATTCGCCTTCACGTCGAACGCGCCAAGGGTGTCGGTCGCGGTGAACGGCTGTTGGATGAGCGAAACCAGGCTGGGGCGCGGGAAGTAGTCACCCAGCGTGCGGCCGTTGACCTCCCACTTGCCGGTGCCGGGCTTCAGGTAGATCCGGGCCACGCTGGTCTTGCGCCGGCCAATCGCGTGGAACTTCGTCGGGACGTCGATCACGGCCATCGGTTACTTCCCCTTCGTGTACGGCTTCGGTGCGAGCACCGTGAGTTTCGCGGGCTGCTGCGCCTGATGCGGATGCTCGGCGCCGGCGTAGACCCGCAGCTTCAGCCGCAGGACCTGCTTGGACAGCGAATTCTTCGGCAGCATGCCGAAGACGGCCTTCTCGATGATCCGCTCGGGATGCGCATCCATGACGGTGCGGATCGGCGTGATCTTGTCGTGGCCCATGTACCCGGAGTGCGAGAAGTAGCCCTTCTGGTCCATCTTCTTGCCGGAGAGCCGCACCTTCTCGGCGTTGACGACGATCACGCCGTCACCGGTGTCCATGTGCGGCGTGAACATGGGCTTGTGCTTCCCGCGCAGGACCTGCGCGACGCGCGAGGCGAGGCGGCCGAGCGGCACGCCCTCGGCATCCACCACGAACCACTCCTGCTCGATATCGGTCGGCTTGGCACTGAACGTCTGCATTGCTCCCAGTCCCTGAAAGGCGTAAGTCGGCACAGCACAGAAAAATAGACGGGGTATGGGGATAGGTCAACTGAGCCTGATACCGGGGACCGATGACCGGGGACCGGGGACCGGCTAGGAGAGTTCGAGAAGGATCGCGCCCTTCTCCACTTTGGTGCCGGGGGTGACGTGGACCTTCCGGACGGTGCCGGGGGCCCTGGCCTTCAACTCGTTCTCCATCTTCATCGCCTCCACCACCACCAAGCCCTGCCCGGCCTCGACGACGGCCCCCGCCTGTACCAGGACCCTGACCACCAGGCCCGGCATGGGAGCCTTCAGGATGCCATCTCCCGGCCTGCCGGCGCGGCCCGCGGCATTCCGCCTGGCCAGGTCCCTGGGCACCAGCACCTGGGCCGCGAAGCGGAAGCCGTCCATGGCCAGCTGCCATGCCCCTTTTTCATCGCCGGGGGCCGCATGCAGGCTGCGGTGGGACCGTCCCCGGATGAGCCGCCTGATAGCCGTCCCCCGGGCGCCGGTCAGGGTCGCCTCCACGGGGCGCCCATCCAGCAGCACTCGGCCGCCGTCGATCTCGACCTCGAAGCTCCGGCCGGCCAGCTCGATCGTGTATTTCATGAGGCGCCCATTTCCGCGACCACCAGTGTCTCCACGTGACTGGTCTGGGGAAACATGTCATAGGCCTGCACGGTCATCCGGTCGGCGGTGATGCCGAGGCGCTTGAGGTCACGCGCAAGGGTGCCGGGGTCGCAGGAGACGTAGACCAGTCGCCCAGTCGCCCCTGAAGACGGTCGCCAAGTCGCCAAGTCGCCAAGCTGACGGATGACGTCCTCCGAAAGCCCGGCACGGGGCGGGTTCACTATCACGACATCGGCGGGCAGCAGCTTCGCGAGATGATCCTCGACGCGTCCCGCGATGCAGCGCAGCTTGATACCCAGCGCCTTCGCCCGCTCCTCGGCACGCATGACCGCTCGGCCATCGACTTCCACCATGGTGACATCGCAACCGGCTTCTGCCAGAGGCAACGCGGTATCTCCAGCGCCGGCATAGAGGTCGAGAATTCGCACGCCGTCGACTTGGCGACTTGGCGACTTGGCGACTTGCAACACCGCCTCCTTCAGCATGGCGGCGACTTCGGCATTCACCTGCGCGAAGCCCACCGCCGCCGCGTCGCTCTCGGGGCCGGCCATGCGGCGCAGCGCGCCATCCACCGGCTGCCACCAGACGGTCGCCGGGATGCCGCCGGCAAGCGCGGCGTCGGCCATCCGCTCGCCGCCCATCCACGCGCCTTCGCCGCCAAGGGCGACGATGTGGCGCGAGCCGTCCGGCGCGAGGCGCAGCTTGAGGCGCACGTCGTCGCCTGGTGGCAGCGCCTCGAGCTTCGTCCTGATGGCGACCCAGAGCGCGTTGATCTCGTCGCGCGCGATGGGGCACCGCTCGAGCATGAACACCCGGTCGGGATTCTCGAAGTCATGAAAACCCGCCAGCGTGTGCGCGCCGCGCCGCCGCACCGTCAGCGTGATCGTGGTCCGATAGCCGAACCGCCGCGGGCTCACCACCAGATCCGGATCGGGCACGTCGAGCTTGCCGATGCGCCGCAGCGCGTTGCCGACGATCTCGCGGAGCGAAGCCTGCTGCCGCTCGTCCGAGACGTGCTGCCACTGGCAGCCGCCGCATTTGTCGCCGACGAAGTGATGGCACGGGGGCTCGACACGATCGGGGCTCGGCCGCACGATCTCGGCGATGTTGGCCTCGGCGTGCCGCTTGCGCCGCCGGACGTTCCTCGGCCGCACCCAGTCACCCGGGGCCGTGCGCGGCATGAAAACGATCATGCCGTCGGTCAGGTGCCCCACCCCGCTGCCGCCGGCACCTAACGATTCGATGATGACGGGCGGATTGGGCTTCCCGCCCACGGGATCGCGCTCCTTCCCCACTTCCCCACTTCCCCGCTTCCCCACTATTCCCGCGCCTCGCCACGAATCTCCGCCAGGAAGTTGACGAGATAGTTCTTCCACACCGCCGGCATCGAATGGGTACCGTGCCCGCGCGTCGCCGGGCTGACGGGCAGCAGTACGTACCGGCCGTGCCGCACCCGGGGCATGATCCGCTCCATGATGCCGAGCTCGGGCGGATTGATCTCATCGTCGGCGGAATTGATCGCGAGCACCGGCGCGGTGATGCGGCCGAGATCCGCGGAGGGATCGTAGTCACGCGAGGCGTCCACGGCGTAGACGAAGTCGTTCGCATCGGTGGACGCCAGGCGGGCGCGCATCCAGGTGGTGATGTACGCGTCGGCGGAATCGCGCGTGGGGCCGAGCCGCTGGTCATTGAGCGGCGCGGTCCCGACGATCCAGAGAAAATTCAGGGCGGCGCGCAACCCCAGCGGCTGGGCCGCGTAGTCGCCGCTGGCGTAGTCGGGCGAGGTGCGGATCGCGTCGATCGTGAGCTTGCGCCACATCCGGTTGCGGCCGGCAATCCGGGCCGGCAGGCACGCCAGCGGCACCGCGCCATCGCTGAACGACGGCCATCGCTCGAGCCAGAGCCAGCTGTGCATGCAGCCCATCGACGTGCCCATGATGAGCGCGAGGTGGTTGACGTGCAGCCCCTCGGTCAGCAGCCGGTGCTGCGCCGTGACCATGTCCTCGTAGGCGTAATGCGGAAAGCGGCCGCGCAACCCGTCGCTCGGCTTGCTCGACCGTCCGTGACCGAGATTGTCGGGAATGACGACGTAGAACTCAGCGGTGTCGAGCGGCTGGCCGGGGCCGAAGAGCTCGCCGGCGAACTGCGGCGAGAGGAACGCCTGTCCCGAGCCGCCGGTTCCATGGAGGATCATCACCGCGTTGCGGGCCTGCCCGCCGGGCCGGACCCGGAGGTGGCCCAGGGTCCGGTAGTGGATGCGCACGTCGTCCAGCGTTTCGCCGCTGGCGAAGCGGAAGTCGCGCATGACGAAGCTGCCGGTGTCGGCCGGGAACGCCTGCGCCGCGGCGCGCGCCGGCGCGACTAGCGCAAAGGCCAGCACCGCCGTCATCATCCGCATATGAGAAAACTCCTTGTCATGGCGATCCTCCTGTCCGGCGCAACCAAGGTTGCCGCGCAAGCGGTGCCGGCGCAATCACCGACCGCGCCCGACGCACCCCGCACCACGCACCCCGTTGACTCGACCTTCCATATCGTCCCGCTGCGCCCGGTCGAGGACCTGCGGCGCGAGGCGCTGACGCGCACGCCGCCCCCGCAGGCGGAATCGCTGCGCGCTCCGGATCTGGTGGATCTCACCACGCTCGACCCGGGCATCCGCCTCGACATCCGGTACGCGAGCGCCGACAACTTCATGGGCGCACCAATGTACTCGTCAGCGCACGCCTTCATGCAGCGTCCCGCCGCGGAGGCGCTCGCGCACGCCCACCGCGCGCTGCGCGCGCAGGGCTTCGGGCTGCTGATCCACGACGCGTATCGGCCCTGGTACGTGACCTGGATGTTCTGGGAGGCGACCGAGCCGCAGTACCACAGCTTCGTCGCCAACCCGGTGCGCGGGTCGAAGCACAATCGCGGTTGCGCGGTGGATCTGACGATGTACGATCTCGCGACCGGCCTGCCGGTGGGGATGCCGAGCACGTACGACGAATTCTCGGAGCGGGCGAGTCCGCGATACGCCGGCGGCACGGCGCGGCAGACGGAGCTGCGCGAGCTGCTGCGCCGGACCATGGAAGCCGAGGGCTTCACCGTGGACCCCGGCGAATGGTGGCACTTCGATTATCGGGATTGGGCGTGGTATCCGGTGATGAACATGAAGTTCGAGGACCTTCGATAGAATCTAGAATCTAGAATCTAGAATCTAGATTCTGCTTCTCAGCGCAGGCCCTCGCGTCGCCCCGCATCCGCCCACCCGCCATCGGGCGCTTTTCCGATCCCCCGATCCCCCGCTCCCCCGATCCCCCGTTTCTCGTTTTCCAGGAGCGCCGCCGCGATCGCCGCGTCCTCGATCACCGCGCCCGGCGCCCCCTCGGCCATCAGCCCCCGCCCGACCCGGTCGTAGTAGCCGATGTCGATCTCGCCCTTCATGAACGACGCTTCCCGCATCACGCGCTGGTGAAATTCGCGCGACGTCGGCACGCCGATGATCACGAGGTCGTCGAGAGCGCGGCGCATGCGCCTGATGCAGCGCTCCCGCGACTCGGCCCAGACGATGAGCTTGCCGAGCAACGAATCGTAGAAGAGTGACACCTCGACGCCCCGCTCGATCCAGCCGTCCCAGCGCACCCCCGGCCCCGTCGGCACCCGGAACTCCGAGATCACGCCGCCCGCCGGCATGAAGTCGTTGAACGGATCCTCGGCCGTGATGCGGCATTCCATCGACCAGCCGCGCGGCGTGAGGGCGCGCTCGGGCAGCGACAGGTGATGGCCCTGCGCGATCTTCAGCTGCATCCTCACGATGTCCACGCCGTAGACTAGCTCGGTGACGGGATGCTCGACCTGGAGCCGGGTGTTCATCTCGAGGAAGTAGAACTCCCCGCTCGGCATCAGCAGGAATTCGCAGGTCCCCGCGCTCACGTAGTTCACCGACTGCGCGGCGCGCACCGCGGCCTCGCCCATGGCGCGGCGGATGGCCGCCGTCATCGCGACCGACGGGGCCTCCTCGATGAGCTTCTGGTGGCGGCGCTGGATGCTGCACTCGCGCTCGCCTAACGCCGTCGTCCGGCCGTGGTGGTCCGCCAGCAGCTGGATCTCGATGTGGCGCGGCCCCTCGAGATAGCGCTCCAGGTAGATGCGCCCGTCGCCGAAGGCCTTTTCGGCCTCGCCCTGCGCCGCGGCGAAGGC
>JAYTEN010000174.1:0-19625 GCA_043735145.1 Gemmatimonadota bacterium
TGTCGGGCACCATGATCTCGATCACGGGGCGCCCGGCGGCGGCGAGGGCCTTCACGCCGGCGTCCTGCGGATCGCGCCCCTCCCCCAGGTGCAGGTGCACAAAGAGCCGATCGTCGCCGTAGGCCTCCGGCGGGTAGACCGTCTCGCCCGGCACGGGGATGATGCCTTTCCCGATCTTGCCCGTGGACTCGGCGATGAGCTGCTCGAGCCAGGCGCCGATTTCCGAGATCCCCGGCGCGGCGATCAGCGTCAGCTTGTCCATGCCGAGCATCGCCGCCTCGCCCATCACGATGCCGAGCAGCACGGCGGGATTTTTCGCCGGATCTTCTTCGCGCGACGCGGCCATCATCGTTTCGGCGCCCGCGAGCAGCGTGTCCGCGTCCACGCCCGTCAGCGCGCCGGGGACGAGGCCGAAATGCGAGAGTGCCGAAAAGCGGCCGCCGATGCCGGGCACGCCCGCGAAGATCGCGCGAAACCCGTCGGCCTTCGCCTGGCGCTCGAGCTGCGAACCGGGGTCGGTGATGGCGATGAAGTGCCGGGTCGCGGCATCCGCGCCAAGGGACGCGCGCGCCTGCTGAAGGAAGTAATCGCGCAGGATGTTCGGCTCGAGGGTCGAGCCCGATTTGCTCGAGACCACGAACAGCGTGCGCGCGAGATCGAGTCGCGACGCGAAGGTCAGGATCTGCGACGGATCGGTGGAATCGAGGACGTGCAGCCGCGGCCGTCCCTTCATCTCGCCGAAGGTGCGGGCGAAGACAAACGGGCAGAGCGACGATCCGCCCATGCCGAGCACCGCCACGTCGGTGATGCCATCGCGCGCGATTTCGTCGGCGAAGAGCTGGAGCCGGGGCACCGACGCCCGCTCGGCGGCGGCGACGTCGAGCCACCCCAGCCAGCGCGCCTCGTCGCCCCCGGTCCACAGTGTTGCGTCGCGCTCCCAGAGGCGGCGGGTGCCCTCCTGGGCGCGCCAGGCGACGACTCGCGCGTCGACCGCGGCGCGGAGCGCGGGGGGCAGATGGAGCGTGG
Organism: Gemmatimonadota bacterium; assembly: GCA_043735145.1. Taxonomy (GTDB): domain Bacteria; phylum Gemmatimonadota; class Gemmatimonadetes; order Gemmatimonadales; family JACORV01; genus DASXPG01. The sequence goes on from JAYTEN010000174.1 coordinate 1,027, forward strand.
GCAGGGTCACGTTGGGAATATATCGCCTCGATCGTATGTTCCTGCCCATGGAAGACGCGCTGGTCTGGCACCGGCTGCAGTTCGCCTTCACCATCACCTATCACTATCTCTTTCCCCAGATCACCATGGGCATCGCGCCCCTGCTGGTCTGGTGGAAGTGGCGCGCCCTGCGCACCGGCGACCAGCGCTACGACTCGGCGGCGCGGTTCTGGGCGAAGATCCTCGGCGCCACCTTCGCCGTCGGCGTGGTGACCGGCATGCCGATGGAATTCCAGTTCGGCACCAACTGGGCGGCCTTCTCGCGCCACGCCGGCGGCGTGATCGGCCAGACGCTCGCGATGGAGGGGATGTTCGCCTTCTTTCTCGAGAGCGCCCTGATCGCCGCGCTGGTGTGGGGCGAAGCGAAGCTGAGCCGGCGGGCGCATTTCCTGGTCGCCCTCGGGGTGTGCGCCGGCGCGTGGCTCTCGGCCTTCTTCATCCTCGTCACCAATGCCTTCATGCAGCACCCCGCCGGTTACGGCGTAGCCGCCGACGGCACCCTCATCCTCACCAGCATCGCGGCCTATCTGCTGAATCCGTGGGCGTGGATCGAGCTGCTCCACAACCAGGCCGCCGCCGTGGTGACGGGAAGCTTCGTGATCGCGGGCATCGGCGCCTTCTATGCGCTGCGCGGCGTGAACCTGGCCCAGGCGGGACTCTACCTGCGCGCCGGCACCGCGGTCGGCCTGGTGTCGTCGGTGCTGGTCGCCTTCCCGACCGGCGACGCGCAGGCGAAGCTGGTGGCGCGCTACCAGGAGCCCGCCCTGGCCGCGATGGAAGGGCGCTTCGAGAGCGGCGCGATGGCGCCCCTCACCCTGATCGGGCAGCCTAACGTGCGCGAGCGGCGGCTCGACAATCCGGTGCGCCTGCCGGGCGTGCTCAGCTTTCTCGCCTACGGCACCTTCCACGGCAACGTGCGCGGCCTCGCGTCGTTCCCCGAAGACCAGTGGCCGACCAACATCGAGCTGCTCTACTACGCCTTCCACATCATGTCGGGCCTCGGCACCCTGTTCATCGGCCTCATGGGGCTCGCGATGCTGATGCGCCTGCGGAAGAAGCTGGAGCACCGCGCGCTGTTGTGGGCGCTGCTGCTGGCGATGCCCTTTCCCTTCATCGCCAACACCGCCGGCTGGATGGTCGCCGAGCTGGGCCGGCAGCCGTGGCTGATCTACGGGATCTTCCGCACCGCCGACGGCGTGAGCGAGCAGGTCAGCGCGGGCAACGCGCTGTTCACGCTGATCGGGTTCTGCGGGCTCTACCTGGTGCTGGGGCTGGTCTACCTGTACGTCGTGGGCTCGGAGATCGCGCGGGGACCGCGCGGTGGTTGAGACCTGGTATGCGCTCCTCGCGCTGACCTTCATCGCCTTCGCCGTGACCGAGGGGCGCAACTTCGGCATCGGCGCCGTGCTGCACCTCGTCGCCCGGACGCGCGCCGAGCGGCGCGTCGTGACCCGCGCCGTGGGGCCGCTGTGGAGCTGGCACGAGGTCTGGCTCATCGCCGCGGGGCTCACCCTCTTCCTCGCCTTCCCGAAGATCCTCGCCGCCGCGATGTCGGGCTACTATCTCGCGATCTTCGTGCTGCTCTGGTGCGGCGTGCTGCGCGGCATCGCGCTCGAGTTCGGGCCGCACTTCGACGATGCGCTCTGGCAGGCGTTCTGGGACGCGGTCTTCTCGCTGGGCAGCGTGCTGCTCGCCTTCTTCATGGGCGCGGCCTTCGGCAACCTGCTGCGCGGCGTGCCGCTCGGCGCTGACGGCCTGATGTTCCTGCCGTTCTTCACCGATTTCCGGGCCACGGGCCAGACCGGCATTCTCGACTGGTACACGGTGCTGGTCGGCGCCTTTACGATGGTACTGCTCGCCGCGCACGGCGCGACGCGGCTCGCGGTAAAGACCATCGGCGTGGTGCACGACCGGAGCCTGCGTATCGCCCGCCGGCTGTGGGTGGCCACCGCCGTCCTGCTGCCGGTCGTCACCTTTGCGACGAACCGCGTGCGGCCCGACTTTTTCACGGGCCTGCGCGCGCACCCGGCGTCGTGGCTGGGCGTGGCGGCGCTCGTCTTCGGGCTGGGATCGGTGCTGCTCGGGTTGTTCTCGGGGAAGGACACGCTGGCGCACGGGGGCGCGAACTGGACCATCGCGGGACTGCTGGGCGGCGCGGCGGCCGCGATTTTTCCGGTGATGCTGCGCTCGACGCTGGCGCCCCAGTACTCGATGACGGCCTACTCCGGCGCGACCGGCGCGTATGGGCTCAAGGTCGGCCTCTTCTGGTGGCCGCTCGCGCTGCTGCTGAGCCTCGGCTATGCGTGGGTGATTGCGCGCCGGTATCGCGGCAAGGTCACGGATCTGCAATAGCGGAGTCGGGAATCAGATTCCGCTCTACTTCAGGATCGCTCGCATCTTCGCCGCCGCCCGCGGCTCGAGACCCGCGCGCACCGCGAGGTCCACCGTCGCCAGTCCCAGCGCCTGGTAGAGCGTGCGGGTCTTCGGATCCAGCGACGCCAGGTGCCGCCGCACCGTCGCGACGTCGCCGCGGATCACCGGCCCGGTGAGCGCCGCCTCGGCGCCATGCGCCGCTTCGTTCTCGACCGACGCCGCGGTGAGCGGGGCCAGCGCGGCCCGGGCCCCGCGCTCGGTGAACCCCGATGCCACCAGCAGCCGCTGGGCCGCATCGAGCGCCGCCACCACGTAGTTCGACGCAAACACGGCGCCGGCATGATAGCGCGCCTTGTCCTTCGCCTTGATCACGACCGGCACCGCGCCCAGCGCCCGCGCGATGGCGCGGCCGGCGCGCACCGCCGCGGCATCGCCCTCGAGCGCGAAGGTCGCACCGCGGAAATGGCGCGCCGCGCGCCGGGGATCGGCGCTCACCGTCATCAGCGGATGCATCGAGCCAACCTGCGCGCCGCCGCGGCGCAGCCGGCGCAGCACGCCGGCCGTGAGCGCACCCGAGAGATGCAGGAACACCTGCCCGCGCGTCGGCCTCTGCCTCAGGAGCTGCTCGACCAGCGGTCCCAGCGAATCGTCGCGCACCGCGAGCAGCACGACGTCGGCGTCGGCGAGCCACGGCGGCGCGTCGCCCACCGAGAGGGTGAGCATCCGGGGCACCTTCCTGGTCCGCCGCCCGTGCACGCCCAGCACCCGCACGCCCGCGTCGCGCAGGGCGAGCGCCAGGCCGAGGCCGGCCCTTCCCGGTCCAACGATGCCGATCCCCGACCGGGCGGCGTGGCCACGTGGCGACTTGGCGACTTGGCGACTAGTAGTTTTGCGCAATCAGCGTGACCCCGATGACCACCAGGAGCACTCCAAACAGGCGCCGCAGGGTCAGCACCGGCAGCCGCTGGTTCAGGCGCACGCCTAGTGGCGAGAGGAGCACGGCGCCCAGCGCCAACGGCAGGCCGTGGCGGAAGTCCACGTGCCCGACCAGTCCCGTGAAGGGCGCGCCCTGCACCGGCTGGAAGAGATAGCTGATACTGCCCGCCGCGCCGGTCACCATGATCACCGCGAGCGACGTCGGCACGATGACGCGAAAGGGCAGCTCGAGCAGGTAGTGCATGCCCATCGTCGCCGGGACGCCGCCGCCCACGCCTAACGTGGCCGAGATGGCGCCCACCGGCACGCCGAGGACCATCGCGCCGATCACGTGCTTCGTGCGCGGCACCGGCATGTCTTCCCCGCCGGCGCGCCGCAGCAGCAGGTCGACCGACACCGCGACGAGAAACAGCCCGAACCCGATGCGCAGCGACCGGGCCGGCAGGTGGGTCGCGTAGTGCGCGACGATCGCCGCCGTGATGGCGCCGGTGATCGCCAGCGGCAGCGCGGCACGCCACTGGATGAGCCCGGTGCCGCGAAAACCGATGAGGCCGCGAATGGCGGTGGGGACGATGACGGCGAGGCTGGTGGCGTGCGCGATGCTCGTGGCGTCGCCCGGGGCGACGCCGAGGCGCGCATACAGGATGTAGAGGAACGGGACCATGAAGACCCCGCCGCCGACGCCGGTCAATCCCGAAATCAGGCCGACCAGTGCGCCGACCGCGAGGGCGGCGGCGACTTCCACCTAGGGCCGGGCCACCGACTGTGGCGCGGCGGCCTGCGCGACCAGGGTCAGCAGGTTCGCGGGCGACGTGGCGCGGCCCGCGAGCCGCTTGGCCGCGGTGAGCACTGGGTCGTCGCCGCCCGACTGCCGGATCACTTCACCGGCGCGGCCGAAGGCAAAGCGCGCCGTCTGGTCGCCGAGTTGCTTCTCGATGAAGGGCCACGTCGCGGCGAGGGTCGCCTGGTCCAGGTTCACGCCCCGCTGGCTCAGCAGCGCCATGAACTGGGTCCGCATCGCGGGCGTGAGGGTGAAGCTCGGCGACGACACCGCCTGCCGCGCCCGGGCCTCGAGGGCGAAGGCCGCGAGGGCATCGGTGTACTTCACGACACTCGGGCCCAGCGCCTGCTGGAGCCGGTTGCGCGCCACGATCTCGGCGCTGTCGGTCTTCACCACCAGGTCGGGCCCCACGCCGCCGCCGCCCCGGATGACCCGGCCGGCGTCGGTGTGATAGACGCTGTCGGCCGCGGCCGCGGAATCGGTGCGGGCGACGTCTTCGTCGGGGTCGCGATCCTGCTGCATGCGGAAGGCGCGCTGGATGCTGCGGCCGCTGGGCGTGAACCACTTCGACGTCGTCATCTTGAGCGACGCGCTGTTGGAGAGCGGGAACACCGTCTGCACCAGTCCCTTGCCGTACGACGTGGTGCCGATGATCACGGCGCGGTCGTGGTCCTGGAGCGCGCCGGCGACGATCTCGGCGGCCGAGGCGGTGGCGCCATTCACGAGGACGACGAGCGGCAGGCGGGGATAGCGCTGCGGCTCGTGGTCGGCGAACTCGCGCGACGCGCCCGGGGCACGGCCCCGCGTCTTCACGATCATCTGGTTGGGATCGAGGAACAGGTCCGCGACCTGGATCCCTTCGTCGAGCAGGCCGCCGGGATTCCAGCGCAGGTCGAGGATCATCGACTTCATGCCGGCGCGGGTGAGCGAATCCACCGCCGTCGCCAGCTCGCGGGCGGTCGCTTCGCTGAACGAGTAGAGCTCCACGTAGCCGACGCCGTCACCGATCAGGGCGGCAAGCCGGACCGAGCGCGCGTGGATCTGCGCGCGCTGGAGCCGGTAGGTGAGCGGCGCGCTCACGCCCGGGCGCTCGACCTTCAGGACCACCTCGCTGCCGGAGGGTCCGCGCAGCGACGTCACCGCCTTCTCCTGGCTCCAGCGCGAGACCGATGAATCCCCCACCATCACGATGCGGTCGCCCGTCATCATGCCCGCGCGCTCGGCCGGGCTGTCGGGCAGCGGCGACACCACGACGATGGCGCCGTCGCGCACTTCGATCTGGAGGCCGACGCCGCCGTAGTTGCCCGACGTCGCCTCGCTCAGCGAGCGCAGCTCGCGGCCGTCGAGGTAGCCGGTGTAGGGGTCGTGCAGCTCCTTCAGCATGCCGTCGATTGCATAACGATAGAGCTGCCGCTCATCCAGCGAGTCCACGTAGTAGTCGGAGACGTGCGAGAGCACGTCGTCGAACATGCGCGCCTGCTGGTAGACGTTCTGCTGGGGCTGGGCGGTGCGCTGCATCAGCCAGCCGCCCGACAGGAACGCGATGACGGCGACGGCCGTGGTGACGACAACTCGCTGACGGGACATGACTGACCTTCCAGATGAGGGCGCATCCAATACTAGTGGGGAAGTGGGGGAAGTGGGGGAAGTGGGGAAGTAGGGAAGTAGGGAAGGGGGAAGGCTTTTTCCCCCTTCTCCCTTCCCCCTTCCCCCTTCCTATACCAGTCGCTTCTCTCGAAGCGCGCTCCAGATCTGCTCATGAACCGAGGCTGGCGGCCGGTCCGCCGCGACATGGGCCACGTTGCCCGTCGCGGTACGAAACGCCTGCGCGACGCGCTCGTGAAACTCGACGTCGGCCCGCTCCAGCCGGTCGGGCGACTTGCCCTGCGCGGCCTGGCGCGCGCGGCCATCCTCGACGGGGAGGTCGAGCACGATGTAGAGGTCGGGCTTCAGCCCGCCCGTGGCGAGCTCGATCGCCGCGACGACCGATGCCTCGTTGAGGCCGCGTCCCGCGACCTGGTAAGCCCGGGTCGAGAGCTCGTACCGGTCGGCGATCACCACGCGCCCGGCCGCGAGGGCGGGGCGGATCACCCGGCTCACGAGGTCGGCGCGCGCCACGAGATAGAGGAACAGCTCGGCCGCGGGGCTGACGTCGTCGTCACCGTGCAGCACCAGGTCGCGCGCCGCTTCGGCGAGCTTGGTCCCGCCGGGCTCGCGCACCAGCAGCGGGTCGCGGCCGCCGCGCGCCAGCCGCTCCGCCAGCAGCGTGATCTGGGTGGACTTGCCGGCGCCCTCGATGCCTTCGAGGGCGATGAAGAGGCCACTCACCCGAGCGTGATGATCCGGCTCGCCGACCCCTGCTTGATGCCGTCGAGGATCCATTCGTTCACCTTCATCATCAGCTTGTCGAAGTTCGACTGCGCCGCGACCACCGACTGGTACGCCGCGTGGCCCTGCACCTTGCCCACCAGGCCGTCGATCTCCGTCTGCTGCTCCGCCGTCGGCTCGACGCCCCGGTCCAGCTGCTCGGCCACGGTGAGCTGCAACGTTCGCAGGCGCTCCAGCGCGGTGCGCAACTCGTTCTCTTCCATCAATCGGTCATTGGCCCGCTTCAGGCCCTGATATTCGTCACTCTGTCCCACGAGTCGGCCCAGGTCGGCGGCGCGGTCGGCGATCATGCGTGCTCCGGTTGAGTAGTCGAGAAAAGTAAGGGGTATGGGGTACGGGGTAAGGGGTCGCGGACGCCGGCCCGCCCGCCCCTATGGGCGATACGCTACCATGTACCGCGCGCGGCCGGCCAGGTCGTTCTTTACCTCGACATCGCGAAACCCCGCCGCCGTCGCCAGCGCGGCCGTTTGCGAGGCGCGGCGCTCATCGACCTCGAGGGCCAGCAACCCGCCCGGATTCAGAGCCGCGACCGACTGCCCGACGATCGCCCGGTACGGCCCCATCCCGTCGGCGCCGCCGTCCAGCGCCAGCCGCGGCTCGTAGTCGCGCACCGACGCCTCGAGCGCCTCCCACTCGGCCGTCGCGATGTAGGGCGGATTGCTCACGACGATGTCTACGCGATCGTCGAGCAGCGGCTCCAGGAAACTTCCCCGCCGAAAACCGATTCGCTCTTTCGCGCCGAGCCTCGCGGCGTTCTCCAGCGCGACGTTCAGCGCATCGGCGGAGATGTCGGTTGCGATCACCCCGCTCACATTCGCTTCGAGGGCCAACGCAATTGCGATGGCTCCCGACCCGGTCCCGATATCAGCCACAATAGGCGCTTCGACGCTTCGACGTTTCGACGCTTCGACGATCAGCTCCACCAGCCCTTCGGTTTCAGGCCGAGGTATCAGCACACGCTGATCGACGGCCAGCCAGTGGCCGCGAAAATTCGCGCGTCCCGTCGCGTATTGCTGCGGCCACCCCGCCGCGTGGCGCTCGGCCGCGAGCATGAGCCGCTCGCCCACCGCGGCGGCCAGGGGCTGGTCGCGATCGAGAAACGCCGAGCTCGCGGTCCCGCAAACGACAGCGGCGTAAAGCTCGTCCGCTTCACGCCGGGAGGCACTGCCGAGTGTCCGCCGCGCCAGCTCGAGCGCGTCGCCGACCGTCACCGGGTGCCGGCCTTCACGTCGTCGTCGATCGCTTCTTCCTTGCGCGCCGAGCGCAGCGCCTTCACGAATTCCTCGAGGTCGCCGTCGAGGACGCCCTGGAGATTGTGCACCGACAGCCCGATGCGATGATCGGTCACCCGGCTCTGCGGAAAGTTGTACGTCCGGATCTTGGCCGAGCGGTCGCCGGTGCCGACCATGGTCCGGCGTTCCCGCGAGCGCGCCGCTTCCTGGTCGGCCACCCGCTTGTCGAGCAGCCGCGAGCGTAGCACTTCCATCGCCTTGATCTTGTTCTGGAGCTGGCTCTTCTGGTCCTGGCATTGCACCACGAGGCCGCTCGGATTGTGGGTGATGCGTACCGCCGAGTCGGTGGTGTTCACGCTCTGCCCGCCGGGACCGCCCGAGCGGAAGACGTCGATCCGCAGGTCGTTAGGGTCGATCGTCACGTCGATCTCTTCGGCTTCCGGCAGCACCGCGACCGTCGCAGCCGAGGTGTGGATGCGCCCCGCCGTCTCGGTCGCGGGCACGCGCTGCACCCGGTGCACGCCGGCCTCGCTGCGCAGCGCGCCGAAGGCATCGCTGCCGCGCACCGCGAACACCGCTTCCTTCACGCCGTTGAGGGTGCCGTAGCTGAGGTCGATGATCTCGACCTTGAAGCCGGCGCGCTCGGAGTAGCGCTGGTACATGCGAAACAGGTCGCCGGCGAAGAGCGCGGCCTCGTCACCGCCGGTGCCGGCGCGGATTTCGACGATGGCGTCGCGGTCATCGAGGGGATCGCGCGGCGTGAGCAGGTCATCGAGCAGGCTCTCGAGGCGCTGCACCTCCGGCTCGAGGGCCTCGATGTCCAGGCGGGCGAGGCCCGCCATCTCGGCGTCGTCGGCCGCGGCCAGCTCGCGCGAGGCTTCCAGCTCCCCGCGCAACCGCAGCCAGCGCTCCCCCGAGCGCACGATGGGCTCGAAGTACTGGCGTTCCCGGCCGAGCTTCTGACGGCTGGACGCATCGCGCGCCGCCTTGGGGTCCGCCAACTCGGCGTCCACCTGGGCGGCGCGCGTCAACGCAGCCGTGACTCGGGTGCGGAGATCAGCTATGGGCTGGTGCTCCGACCCGCTTCGCCTCGTCGGCCGCGTCTTCGGCGGCGCGAATGTCGGCGGCGACCTTCGCTTCGGCCTTCACCTCTTCGGGGCTCCGATACTTGGCGCGGAACCGCTCGATACGGCCGGCGGTGTCCACCAGGCGCAGCTTGCCCGTGAAGTAGGGATGGCACTTGGCGCAGATTTCGACGTGAATCGCCTTGGCGGTCGACCGCGTGGTCCAGCTGTTTCCGCACGCGCACTGCACCGTGATAGCCTGATACTCGGGATGAATGCCGGGTTTCACTGCCCTGCTCCTCGCGTAAAGAATTGTGGTGACAGACCCTAAATGTAACCGGGCCAGCGACTTCCCGACAAGCCGGGGGGTTCTCCGCTATTTGACAAGGCTGCTGGCCGGACGGTAAACTTGCGCCTCGTATGTCTCCTACCGACGTCCTTAAGCGCGTGCCCCTCTTCAGCGACCTCGCCGAGGCCGAACTCGCGCGTTTCGCCGAGGTCACCCGCGAACGCGAGTACCCGAAGAATTCCGTCATCCTCTTCGAGGATGATCCCGGCGACGCCCTCTACATCGTGTCCAGCGGCCAGGTGAAGGTCGTCCTCATCGGCGAGGACGGCCGCGAGGTCATCCTCTCGGTCCTCGGCGACGGCGACTTCTTCGGCGAGATGTCGCTCATCGACGACGAGCCCCGCAGCGCCCACGTCATCGCGATGAAGGACTCGCACTTGCTGGTGCTGCGCCGCGACGACTTCCAGGCCCGGCTCGAGGAGCAGCCCAAGATCGCGCTGAAGCTGCTGCGCGTCCTGGTGCAGCGCCTGCGCCGCGCCGACGAGAAAATCGGCGGCCTCGTCCTCCTCGACGTGAACGGCCGGGTCGCGCAGCTGCTGCTCGACCTCGCGGAAGAGAGCGGCGGTCCGCGCATCACCCGGCGCCTGACGCACCACACCATCGCCCAGATGATCGGCAGCTCCCGGGAGACCGTCAGCCGCGCCATGCGCGAGCTGGTCGAGCGCGGAGCCATCGACGTCAGCCGCCGCGAGATCACCATCAAGCAGCCCGACGCCCTCCGGAGCATGACCGGGGCGCGCCCCTCGTGAGGCCGGTCACATGCGCCGGGTGACCCGCCTTCTCGCCCCCCGGCCCCCCGTGACGCTAGCGTTGACCCAGTGGCTGAGCGCATGAGCGGCACCGGCGTCAGCCTGACCTTCTGGGGCACCCGGGGCACCATCCCCACGCCGGGGAAGCAGACCGCGCGGTACGGCGGCAACACGGCGTGCATCGAGGTCACCGACGGCAGCGGCAACCTGGTGATCCTCGACGCCGGCACCGGCATCCGGGGACTCGGCAAGCGGCTGGCGGGACAGAACGGCAAGAAGGGCGTGCGGGCGGACCTCATCATCTCGCACGCGCACTGGGACCACATCCAGGGCCTGCCCTACTTCGCCCCGCTGTTCATGAAGGGCAACCTGCTGAAGGTCTGGGGACCGCAGCAGGGCGACGTCGAGATGGAAGCGATCCTGCGGCAGATGATGCACCCGGCGGTGTTTCCCGTGCCGCTGGATGCGCTCGCCGCGACGATCGAAGTCGAGCACGTGAAGCCCGAGACACTGATCGAGACGCCCGGCTTCACGATCAAGGCGATGCGGGTGCGGCATCCGGCGGTGACGATGGGCTACCGCCTCGAGCGGCCGGGCGGCCCGTCGATCGTCTACGTGACGGACGACGAGCTCGGCCCCGCGGGCGACTACGACGTGGGACCGGCCTGGCGGAAGCGGTTCGTGGATTTCATCGGCGGGGCGGACCTGCTGATCCACGATTCGATGTATACGCCGGAGGAGTACGGCTCGCACGCCGGCTGGGGCCACTCGACCTACGTCGAAGCGGTCGAGCTGGCGAAGGAATCGGGGGCGAAGCGCCTGGCGCTCTTCCACCACGAGCCCGAGCACGGCGACGAGCAGATGGATGAAGTCTTTGCGCGGGCCGGTGACGCCGCGCGCGGCACGGTCGAGGTCTTCGCGGCGTGCGAAGGCCAGACGGTGAATCTGTAGATACGCAGGCAACTCTTGCGGAGGTTGAAGTCCATGAAGCACATGACCACGGCAACACTGACGCTCGCGCTGACCGCGTTCGCCCTCCGGGCGGCGCCCGCGCAGCAGCCTGCGCCCGCGCGTCCGGCAGCGCCCGCCGGCCAGACCGATAGCCGCCCCGGCATCGCGGTGCTCGACTTCGACATCGGCATGGTCTTCGGCCAGGACCGCGAAGATTATGACGCGCTGCGGCGCGGCCTCGCCGCCCTGACCATCAGCGAGCTCGGCAGCAACAGCGCCGTGCGCGTGGTCGAGCGCAGCCAGCTCCAGCAGATCCTCCAGGAACAGAACCTGGGCCGCGAGGGCCGCATCGATCCGCAGACGCAGGCCCGCATCGGCCGGCTGATCGGCGCGCGCTACATGGTCACCGGCACGCTCTTCGACAACCGCGGCGACGTGCGCGTGGACACCCGCATCTTCGACGTGGAGACGGGCGAGATCCTGCACACCCAGAGCCAGCGCGGGCGCATGAACGACCTGTTCGAGATGGTGCCGCGCATCGCGACGCAGCTGATGCACGACGCCAACCTCCCGCCGCTCGAGCGTCGCGCCGAAGCCGACTTCCGCCAGCAGAACCCGGCGCCGCCGACGCAGGCCGTCATGGCCTTCTCGCGCGCCGTGCTCTACGCCGACCGCGGCGAGACCGACCGCGCCGTCGAGCAGTACCGCCGCGCGCTGCAGGTTTTCCCCGCCTATACACAGGCGCGGGTCGGCTGCAACCGCTTGCAGGCGAACGCCTGTTCGTCGTAACATGAGGCCGTGACAGCGGTCGTCGCGGCAATCGGGCAGTCCGGGGCGCGCCAGCTTTCCGTCATGGGAGGGCTGGCGCGCTTCACGTTGCGCGTCATTCGCACGGCCGGCCGGCTCTCGCGGGCCGGCCGCCTGGTGACGCTCCGCGTGCTCGTCAACCAGATCCGGTTCACCGCCCTCCAGGCCGTCGGCCTGGTCACGCTACTCGCCGCCCTCCTTTCCTTTCTCGTGGTGGCGCAGTCGGCGGCGCAGCTCGGCCGCCTCGGCGCGCTGGAGCGCATCGGCACCATCATGGTGGTGGCCGTCATCCGGGAGCTCGGCCCGCTCCTCACCGCGCTCATCGTGGTGAGCCGCTCGGGCACCGCCATCGCGGCCGAGATGGCGACCAACCGCGTGATGGGCGAGATCACCGCGCTGGAAGCGATGGGCATCGATCCGTACACCTACCTGGTGCTGCCGCGCGTCCTCGGCTCGATCGTGTCGGTCGCGTGCCTGATGGTGGTGTTCGACGTGGTGGCGCTGGTCAGCGGATACCTCGGCGCGTCGAGCACCGGCATGAGCCCGCGCGGCTACGCCAACATCGTGCTCGCCACCCTGTCGGCGAAGGACGTCTGGATCACCGTCTTCAAGGGCATCACCTTCGGCGGCGCCGTCGCGCTCTTCTGCTCGTTCCACGGCCTCGCGGTGACCAAGGGGCCGACCGAGATTCCGCAGGCGGTGACGCGCGGCGTGGTCGGCACCATCGTCGCCATCTTCATCATGTCGGCGTTGTTCGTCGTGATCGCGGCATGACGGCTCGGCCGTCCTATCTCCAGCAGGCGTATGCGATGGGGATCGAGGGCGCCGCGCCCCTGGCCTTCGACACCGTGGACCTGCGCGACCGCCCCGACCATCCCGACCACCGCTTCGACCTGCGGGTCGAGCCCGGCAGCGTCACCGCCGTGGTCGGCGACGAGGACAGCGGCGTGGGCGACCTGGGCAAGTACGCGCTGGGGCTCGACCGCCCGCCGTCGGGCACGGTGCTGCTCTTCGGCAAGCCGATCACCGCATTCGGCTACGACCAGCTGCTCATTTTCCGGCGCCGCATCGGCTATCTCCAGCTCGGCGACGGGCTGCTCCAGAATCTTTCGCTGCGGGCCAATATCGGCCTGCCGCTCCAGTACGCCTCGGACCATCGCGTGAAGGAAGTGGATGACCGGGTCGAAGAACTGCTCGAGAGGTTCCACCTGAACGACGTCGCCGCCCTGCGTCCCGCCGCCGTGAACGAGGAATACCGCCGCCGCTCGGCTATCGCGCGCGCGGTGGCGCTCGACCCCGCGCTCGTCATCCTCGAGGCGCCCTTCGACGGCCTCACCGGCCGCGCCGCGCACGAGCTGCTTGACCACTGCCGCACCTGCCGGGACGGGAGTCCGCGCACCGTGTTCATCGCCGCGCAGGACCTCGGCCCCCACGTCATCCCGCTGATGACGCGCATCGTCCACGTCGAGGACGGACTCGCCATGGAGGGCCTGGCGTGAAGGTCGTCCAGAAAACCGACCTCTGGGTCGGGCTCTTTCTCGTCCTCACCATCGGCACCATCGTGGGCGCGCTCCTCGCCACCAGCGGCTGGGGCATCCGGCACAATAACCTCTACATCCGCTCGACCGACGTGCAGAACGTCGCCATCGACACCAAGCTGTACCTGCAGGGCCTCGAGGTCGGGCGCGTCGCCAGCATCACGCCGCGGCCCTCTCGCAAGGCGGGCCAGCTGGAGTTCCTGATCCGCGCCAGCATGATCGAGAAGTTCGGCGACACCACGCGCCTGGAGCTGCCCTGCCCGGTGGACGTCGAGGTCGTGTCGGGGCTGCTGGGCGGCGCCACCATGGAGCTGCACGTCGACCGCGACGAAAACCAGGCGACGCGCGAGCGTTGCGCGTCGCGCGCCATGCTCGACCTCAGCCGCGACACCGTGCTGATGCACCACCGCCCCGCCGTCAGCGAAGCCTTCGGCGCCCTCGCCGTCGATCTCAAGAGCACCTTGTCGGACGCGATCACTGCCACCACCAGCGCGGTGAACGCCTACCGCCGCCTCGCCGACAGCCTGTCGCGCACCACCAGCTCGGCGCGCGGCTTCATCGAGGGGATCCGGCCCGGCACCGAGCAGACGCTGACCGAGGTCACGGCGAACCTGGCCCGGGTGCGGCGGCTGCTCGACACCGCCGACGTGCGCACCGGCAGCACCTTCCGCCAGGTGGACCTGACGATGGCCGAGACGCGGGCGACGATGGAGCAGTCGCGCCGCCTCATGGCCAGCGCCGACTCGCTGACGAAACTGCTGAACTCGATGGGGGCCGAGAGCCGGCCCGAGATCCGCGCCATGCTGCTCGACGCGCGGTTCCTGACGCAGCAGCTTATGTACGTGATGGAACAGCTGTCCCGGCGTCCGATGCGCGCGATGAGCGGCGTCCAGCTTCCCGAGAGCCTCACGGCCGAGGGGCATGTCCGCCGGCTGCGCGCCGACTCGGCCGCCCGCGCCGACAGCATCGCCGCCGCGCGGCGCGCCAATCCGCCGCGCGACTCGACGCCCGTGCGGCGCCCATGAAGCTGGTCCTGCTGCACGGCGCGACCTGGGAGCCGGGGGCCACCTTCGAGGTCCTCAGCGCCGCGCTCACGCCGCTGGAGCGGAAGGTCATCAGCGCCATCGCTCCGGGCGTGATCGACGAGCGCCCGACCGTCCTCCTCCTCGACGAGACGCTGCGCCGGCAGCTGGGGCCGGTGGGGGTGCGCGCCGCCGCCGACGCCGGCGCCGCGGTGGTGGCGCTGGGGGCGCATAACGAGTCCGACGTGCCGGCCGACCTGCCCGGCGCCGACGTGGTCAGCGCCTTCGTGCCCTACGGCAGCGGCGAGAAGCAGCTCTTCATCGCGCTGCGGGCCGCCTTCCGCGAGGCCGCCAGCCGCATCGAGAGCGCGCGCGCGCGCGCCGAGAGCGCCAAGCGCTCCAGGGAAATCGCCGAGCTGACGCGCATCGGCATCGCGCTCTCGACCGAGCGCAACTACGACGTGCTGCTCGAGATGATCCTCACGCAGGCCCGCCAGATCACCCAGTCCGACGGCGGATCGCTCTACCTGGTCGAGGGCCGCGACTCGGCTTCGCCGCGGCTGCGCTTCAAGCTGGCCCAGAGCGAGACCGTGCAGGGCACCGGCTTCGTGGAATTCACCATGCCGCTCGACCATGCGTCGATCGCGGGGTACGTCTGCTCCACCGGCGAGCCGCTGGTGATCGACGATGTCTACTTCCTGCCACCCGACGTCGAGTACCATTTCAACCGGTCGTTCGACGAGCGCAACGGCTACCGCTCCAAGTCGATGCTCACCGTGCCGATGCGCAATCACCACGACGAGGTGATTGGCGCGGTGCAGCTGATCAACCGCAAGCGCGATCCGGGCGTGAAGCTCACCGGCCCCGAGATCGTCGACCGGCAGGTGGTGCCCTATTCGCGGCCCACCGTCGAGATCGTCAGCGCGCTGGCCGGCCAGGCCGCCGTGTCGATCGAGAACAGCCTCCTCTACCTCAGCATCGAGCAGCTGTTCGAGGGGTTCGTGAAGGCGTCGGTCACCGCCATCGAGCAGCGCGACCCGACCACTTTCGGCCACAGCGACCGCGTGGCGACCATGACCGTGGGCCTCGCCGAAGTGGTGGACCGCACCGGCACCGGGACGTATCGCGCCGTGAACTTCACCCCCGAGCAGCTGAAGGAAATCCGCTACGCGGGGTTGCTGCACGACTTCGGCAAGGTCGGGGTGCGCGAGCAGGTCCTCGTGAAGGCCAAGAAGCTCTATCCGCCCGACCTGGGGATGATCAAGGGTCGTTATGCGTTCATCAAGCGGTCGGCCGAGGCCGAGTATCACCGCCGGCGCGCCGACTTCCTGCTGAAGAACGGCCAGAACGGGTACGACGCCTTCGTCGCCGGCATCGACGCCGAGCACCAGGCGGAGCTCGCCCAGCTCGACCAGTTCCTGAAGACGGTGCTCAGCTCGAACGAGCCGTCGCTGCTGCCCGAGGGGAGCTTCGAGGAGCTGATCAAGTCGGCCGAGACGACGTACGCCGACATCGACGGCAACCAGCAGCCGTACCTGAGCGACGACGAAGTGCGCTACCTGACCATCCGGAAGGGATCCCTCGACGAGGCCGAGCGGCTCGAGATCGAGAGCCACGTGACCCACACCTACCGGTTCCTGCTCCAGATTCCGTGGACCAAGGAGCTGTCGAGCATCCCGGTGATCGCCTACGGGCACCACGAGAAGCTCAACGGCAGCGGGTATCCGCGGAAGGTCGCGGCCGCCGAGATCCCGATCCAGACGCGGATGATGACGATCAGCGATATCTTCGACGCACTCACTGCCGCCGACCGCCCCTACAAGCGCGCGGTGCCGCTCCCGAAGGCGCTCGACATCATGGAGCAGGAAGTGAAGGGCGGCATGCTGGACGGCGAGCTGTTCAAGCTGTTTGTTGATGGGAAGGTGTTCGACAAGCTGACGGTCTAACTCTGGGTAATGAGGTCCGCCATGCCACACTACACGCTCAGCATCAATGGAACGCGACGCGCCGTCGAGGCGGCCGCCGATACCCCGCTCCTCTGGGTCCTGCGCGACAACTTCGGCCTGACGGGCACCAAGTTCGGGTGCGGCGGCGGCTACTGCGGCGCCTGCACCGTGCACCTCGCCGGCGCGGCGGTGCGGTCCTGCCAGGTGCCGGTCAGCGCGGTCGCGGGCAAGCGCATAACGACCATCGAGGGCCTGTCGCCCACCGGGGACCATCCGGTGCAGGCCGCCTGGATCGCCGAGGACGTGGTGCAGTGCGGCTACTGCCAGGTGGGCCAGATCATGAGCGCCGCGGCGCTCCTCGCCACCCGGGCCCAGCCGAACGACGACGACATCGACAGCGCCATGAGCGGCAACATCTGCCGCTGCGGGACCTACCAGCGGGTGCGCGCGGCGATCCACCGCGCCGCCGGCCAGCCCACGACGACGTCGTCGGGAGGTTC
This sequence comes from Gemmatimonadota bacterium, assembly GCA_043735145.1. Lineage (GTDB taxonomy): Bacteria > Gemmatimonadota > Gemmatimonadetes > Gemmatimonadales > JACORV01 > DASXPG01. Next base: position 17,702 of record JAYTEN010000174.1, read on the forward strand.
CGAATGAACGCCCCCGCGATGGACCGCCGCGAGTTTCTCTCGGTCGGCGCAGCCGCCGCCGGCGCCGGCCTGAGCATCGGAGTGCGGGTTTCCCGCCCCCCCGTCCCCCCATCCCCCCGTCCCCCAGAATTCATGCCTAACGCTTTCGTCCGCATCGGCGTCGACGGCACCGTCAGCGTGGTGGTGGGCTTCGCCGAGATGGGCCAGGGCATCCTTACCGCCATCCCGATGATGGTCGCCGAAGAGCTCGAGGTCGATCCGGCCACCATCAAGGTCGAGCAGGCGCCCGCGTCGGCCGACTTCAACAACACCCTCTTCGGCATGCAGGCCACCGGCGGCAGCACTACCGTCGCCGCGACCTTCGACCAGATGCGCAAGGCCGGCGCCGCCGCCCGCGAGATGCTCGCCGCCGCGGCCGCCGCGCAGCTCGGCGTGCCCCGCGAGAGCCTGACGATCGCCAACGGCGTCATCACCCACACGCCCTCGGGCCGCCACTCCGGCTACGGCGAGCTGGCCGACGCCGCCGCCCGGCAGAGCGTCCCGGCCAACCCCGCCCTGAAGCCGTCGTCGGCATGGAAGGTCCTCGGCCGGCGCACCAAGCGCCTCGACGCGCCCAACAAGGTCGCCGGCAAGGCGACCTTCGGCATCGACGTGAAAGTCCCCGGCATGCTGACCGCCGTGGTCGCGCGCTGCCCGGTGTTCGGCGGGAGCGTCGCCAGCTTCACCGCGACCCGCGCGCGCGCCGTCCCCGGCGTGCGCCACGTCATCCAGATCCCGTCCGGCGTCGCCGTCATTGCGGACGGCTACTGGGCCGCGAAGCGGGGCCGCGACGCGCTGAACATCCGCTGGAACGAAGGCCCCAACGCGTCGCTCTCGAGCGCGGCGATCAGGACGAAGTGGGCGGACCTCGCCACCCGCCCCGGCACCGAAGCGAAGAAGCAGGGCGATCCCGCCGCCGCGATGGGGCGCGCCGCCCGACGGATCGAGGCCGTGTACGAGGTTCCCTACCTCGCCCACGCCACCATGGAGCCGATGAACTGCACCGCCCACGTGCGCCGCGACGGATGCGACGTCTGGGCGCCGACGCAGTTCCAGACCATGGCCAAAGGCGCGGCCGCGCAGATCACCGGCCTGCCCGAGGCCGCAATCCAGGTGCACACGACGATGCTGGGCGGCGGCTTCGGCCGTCGTGCCGAGCAGGACTTCGTGGTCGAGGCGGTGACGCTGTCGAAGGAAACCAGCGTGCCGGTGAAGGTCATCTACACCCGCGAAGACGACATGCAGCACGATTTCTACCGGCCCGCGACGTACAACGTGGTCGCCGCGGGACTCGATGCGTCGGGCGCGCCCATCGCGTGGACCCACCGCACCGTGAGCCCGTCGGTCATGCAGCACATGTTCCCGCAGTTCATCCAGCACGGGATCGACGACACCGCCGTCGAGGGCGCCTTCGACCACTACGCCGTGCCTGACGTCCTGGTCGAGTGGATCCGCGACGATCCCGGCGTCCCGGTCGGCTTCTGGCGCTCGGTGGGCAACTCCCACTCGGCGTTCGTGAAGGAGTCGTTCATGGACGAGGTCGCGGCCGCCTCGCACACCGACCCGCTCGAGCTGCGCCGCCGGCTCCTGGCCGGCAGCCCGCGCATGCTCGGCGTGCTGAACCTCGCCGCCGAGCGCGCCGGATGGGGCACCCCGCTGCCCGCGGGCCGCGCGCGCGGCATCGCCGTGCACAATTCCTTCAACAGCTTCGTGGCCGAGGTCGCCGAAGTGTCGGTCGCCCCCGACGGCACGCCGAAGGTGCACCGCATGGTCTGCGCGGTGGACTGCGGCCGCGTGGTGAACCCGCTCACCGTCGAAGCCCAGGTCCAGGGCTCGATCGTCTACGGTCTCTCGGCCGCGATGCACGGCGCGATCACCATCGAGC
>JAYTEN010000175.1:0-2579 GCA_043735145.1 Gemmatimonadota bacterium
TCGCCGCGAGGCGCTGCGGCGCGCGGTCGGCCCCGGTGAGCAGGAAGGCCTGCGGATGCCCGGCGTTGGCGTACCGCAGCGTGCCGCGCTGCCGGTCGATGATGCCGTAGAACATCGACACGTGCATCTCGGCGCGGCCGAGCTCAGGGCCGATCACCTCGAGGAGCCGCTTGAGCGCGCGGTCGGGCGCCTGCCCCGCCTGCGCGACGATGCCGGCGGCGGCGATCACGTGCGTCATGAGCATCGCGGCGGTGAGGCCGTGGCTCGAGACGTCGCCGACGAGGATGCCGACGGCGTTGCGCACCCGCAGGATCTTGTAGAAGTCGCCGCCCACCTCCTCGGCCGACTGGGTGCGGACGCCCAGGTCGGTACCCGCGGCCATCACCGGGGGCTGCATCAGCGCCGACTGGAGGCTCTGCGCGAGCAGCAACTCGGTGTCGAGCCGGACCCGGCGCCGCTCGCCTTCGACGAGGCGCGCATTCTCGAGCGCGGCGCCAATCTGGTTGGCGATGGCTGAGAGCAGCTTCTTGTGGCCGGCGGTGAAGGCGTCGGCGCCGATCCGGTCGGTGAGGTTGATGACGCCGATGGGGTGCGCGTCCCCTCCCGGCGGCTGGTAGATGATCGGTACCGAGAGAAAGCTCGCGCCCTTGTAGCCGCGCGGCGAGCCGGCGCCGGGATGCGGCCCGGGCACCGAGGCGTCGTAGGAGAGCATCGTCTTCTCCCGGAACACCCGCGCCGCGATGCTGTGCGGGTCGTCCACCGAGACGGGATCGGTGTGGAACCGCTCGAGGCCGCGGCCCGCGACCATGCGCAGGCTGCGCGTGGCGTCGTCGTAGACCATGATCGAGGCGCGGCGCGCGCCCACCACGTCCGCGACCTCGCGCGCGATGGTCTGCGTGGCCTCGTCGAGGCGCACGGTGCGGCCGAGAATGTCGGCGATGGTATAGAGGAGATCGATTTCTTCGTAGCGTGTCGCCAGCTCGCCGGCGACGAGGCCGGCTTCGCGCTCGCCGCGCATGATCTCGGTGAGGACAGCGGCGGCGGCGCGGGCCCGCACCGGCGGCTCGGCCGCGGCGGCGTCGGGGCCCACCTGCACCCAGCAATCCTTGAACTCGCGGATGGGCTCGAACCACGCGGCGCCCTCCGGCGTCTGGAGCGACTGCGCCGCGGTGCCGTGCAGCTCGGGCAGCCACGCGCTGTTGCTCCCCGACATCGGGTGCGCGGCGCCGGCCTCGACGCGCCAGACCTGGACCGTGCCGCCGCTGAGGCGGCGCAGCGCGTCCAGGACGTGGTCGAGCCGGCCTACGCGCGCCGGAGAATCATGCAGATCGCGTTTCCCTTGTCGTTGAATCGGACTTCGTCCATGAGGCGGCGGATCAGGAAGATACCGCGGCCGTCGGGACTCGAGAGGTGCTCGGGGGCGGTGGGATCGGGCAGCTGCTCGGGGCGAAAACCGTCGCCCTCGTCGGCGACTTCCATCTCGATCGCGGTCCTGCCGAACTGCACCCGCACGGCGACGTGCTTCGAGGGATCACTCAGGTTGCCGCAGACGATGGCGTTGGCGAGGGCTTCGCTCAGCGCCACGCGGCAGTTGAAGCGGATGGTCCGGCGGTCCACGAAGTGGGCCTCGAGGTGCCGGGCGACGAGCTCGACCGCTTCCTCGATGAGGCCCACGTCGCTGGGCAGGTGCATCGTCAGCTCGGCCTCGAGTCCGCGCGCATGCGCCGCGAGCGGCGCGACGCGGGCCGAGAGCCGCGGCAGGGTCACGTCGCCTTGAGGGCGTCGGCGGCGTTATCGCTGATCGAGAAGAGCGTGTCGAGCTTGGTAAGCTCGAACAGGGTGCGCAGGTCCTCGTTGAGCCCCGCGAGGCGCAGCTCGCCGCCTTCGTCGCGGATCTTCTTCGACAGCGAGACCAGGACGCCGAGCCCCGACGAGTCGATGTAGCCCGTCTGGGTGAAGTCGACGAGGAACTTGCGCTCCCCCGCCTCGAGGGCGTCGAGAACCTTCTGCTTGAATTCCTGGCGGTTGCCGACGATCAGCTGGCCGTCGACCGCGACGACGAGCACGCCATTGGGATCCTTGCGGCTGGTAAAACCCATGTCGCCTCCACGCGGCGTGCCGCGCTAACGGGTATCGGACTGCAGCAGGGCGATGGCGGCGACGAGGACGATATCGTCCGGCGCGGCGCCGCGCGACAGATCGCAGCAGGGCCTGGCGAGACCCTGCACGATGGGGCCGAGCGCCATCGCGCGCCCGATCCTCTCTACGAGTTTGTACCCGATATTCCCGCTGTCAAGGTCGGGGAACACGAGCACATTGGCCCGCCCGGCCAGAACCCCGCCCGGGGCCTTGCGTTCCGCCACGGCGGGAACGATGGCGGCATCGGCCTGGAGCTCGCCGTCGGCCGGGATTCCGGGTGCCAGCTGATGCAGGCGGGCCACGGCCGCGCGCACCCGGTCGACGCTCACCCCCGCGGCGCTGCCGCGGGTGCTGTGGGACAGGAACGCCACGCGGGGCTCGTCCCCCACGATGCGGCGCCGGTCGCGCGCCGCCGCCAACGCAATGTCCGCCAGCTGCTC
>JAYTEN010000176.1:0-5670 GCA_043735145.1 Gemmatimonadota bacterium
TCTGGAGCATGGCGCGCCAGTCCTTGTCGCCCAGGATCGCCACCACCGCGGTGACCGGCTTCGGCGGCGACGCCGCGCGCAGCGCATCGGCCAGCGCCCGCGCGCCGTCGGGATTGTGCGCCACATCAAAGAGGTAGGAACCTTGCCGGTCGAACCGCCCCGGGATGTGCGCCGTGGCCAGACCACGAGCGATGGCGTCGCGCGTCGGCCGCCACGCGGCCGGCAGCGACTCGGCGAGTGACATCGCCAGCGACGCATTCGCGACCTGGTGCGGGCCACGCAGCCCCAGCGGGACTCCCACGGCGCGTGACGGACTCACCCGCCGGAGCTTCGTCCCCCGCTCTTCGGCGCACTCCGCCATTGCCGTGAGCAGCGTCGGATCGGTCTCGGTCGTGAGGAACGGGACGCCGGGCTTGGCGATGCCCGCCTTCTCCCGTGCGATGCCCGCGAGGTCGTCGCCGAGATAGTCGGTGTGCTCCAGCGCGATCCGCGTCACACCCGCGGCGAGCGGCTCGATGACGTTCGTCGCGTCCAGGCGCCCGCCGAGGCCGACCTCCACAACCGCGATCTCGACGCCCCGCGCGGCAAAGTCGGCGAACGCGATCGCCGTGGTGATCTCGAAGAACGACGCCTTCAGCTCGGTGGCGACGGGCTCCAGCCGCTGCATCCATGCGGTGACCGCTGCCTCGGACGTCCGGACGCCGTCGACGGTGAAGCGCTCGAGCAGGGACACGAGATGCGGCGAGGTATACAGCCCCACGCGGTGGCCGGCGGCCCGCAGCGTCGACGCCAGGAAGGCCGACGTGCTCCCCTTTCCGTTCGTCCCGCCGACGTGCACCGACGCGAAATGCCGCTCGGGATTGCCCAGCGCGGCCAGCAGGACCCTCGTCGTATCGAGGCCCCACTTGATACCACCGGTTGTCCTGGGAAGAAGAAAGCGGCGTGCGTCGTCGAAACTGCGAATGCTCAGGCGGCGGGCTCCCCTTCGAGTGCGGGCTCCTTCATCAGCATGCGCAACAGCCGGCTCGTCGTGCGGCCGAGGCGGCCGCGCGGCACCACGGCGTCCACCATGCCGTGCTCCAGGAGGAACTCGGCCGTCTGGAATCCCTCGGGCAGGTCCTGCCCGATGGTCTGCTTGATCACCCGCGGCCCCGCGAAGCCGATCACCGCGCCGGGCTCGGCCAGAATGACGTCGCCCTGCATGGCATAGGAGGCCGAGACGCCGCCGGTGGTCGGATTGGTGAGGATCGAGATGAAGGGGAGGCCGTTCTCGCGCATCTGGGCGACCACGACCGACGTCTTCGCCAGCTGCATCAGCGAGAGCACGCCTTCCTGCATGCGGGCGCCACCCGACGCCGACACGATGATCAGCGGCGACCGATCCTTGATGGCCCGCAGCGCGCAGCGCGCGATCTTCTCGCCCACCACCGAGCCCATGGAGCCGCCCATGAACCGGAAATCCATGACGGCGAGGTGGATCGGGAGCCCGTCGAGCTCGGCGCTGCCGGTGAGGATCGCGTCCTCGGTGCCGGCCTTCTTGTAGTAGGCGCTCAGCCGGTCGCGATAGGACTCGAACTGGAGGGCATCCACCGAGCGGAGGTTGCTGTCGAATGGCTCGTAGGTCCCTTCATCGGACAGCACGGTGATGTAGTCGGTAGCGTCGACCCGGCGGTGAAACCCGCACTGCACGCACACCTCGAGGTTGCGGGCAAAGTTCTCCCGCACATCCACGTGACCACACTGTTCACACTTGTCCCAGACATCCGGAGGGATTTCGAGCTTCTTGCGCTCGGTGGTCCTGACTTTTCGTTCTTTCCGGAACCAAGCCATGCGTGGGCGTGCCTGCTGAAAAGGCTGTTCTGCATGCCGCCGCAGCGGCCCCGGACACCGAATCCGTAATCTGGCCGAGAAGCCCGGCAGCCGCTAGGGTCTTTTCATAAGTCGTTGTTACAGTTCACGATAGCCAAGCTCCCGGCCTTCCTTCGAGAGCCGCAAGCAGAGGCCGATTCCGATCAGACAGGTGAGCAGAAAGGACCCGCCGTATGAGAAAAACGGGAGCGGGATTCCGGTGATGGGCATCACGTTTGCCGTCATCCCGACGTTCTCGAAGATATGGCTGAAGAAGATGCCCGCGATGCCGAAGGCCAGCAGGCTTCCGAAGGGATCGGGACAACGGCGGGCAATCCGGATCACCGTTAGGAGCAGCAGGAAGAAGAGCACCAGCGCCACGACGATCCCCACAAACCCAAGCTCCTCGCCCACAACCGAGAAGATGAAGTCGGTGTGCTGGGCCGGCAGGAAGGCCAACCGTTTCTGCGATCCCTGGGTGAAGCCCTTCCCCAGCAGCCCGCCCGAGCCGATCGCGATCTTGGACTGGATGATGTGCCAGCCGGTGGCGCGCGGGTCCACTTCGGGGTTCAGAAATGAAACGAGGCGGTTCTGCTGGTACGTCTTGAGGTGGTCCCACATGGGCTTGGCGACAATGCCGGTCACGAGGTTAGCCCCCAGGACCGCGAGCCCCTCCCACACGAACGGGCGCCAGAGGATGAGCAGCACCCCGATCATGACGATCCAGATCCCCCACGACAGAATCGAGAAGGCCAGGATGAGCGACAGCACCGGCGAGGCCAGCATGATGAGGAGGCGGACCGGCACGCCGCCCCAGTAGAGCATGAAGAAGAGGATGCCGGCGAAGACGATGGCGCTGCCCAGGTCCGGCTGGAGCATCACGAGACCGGCGGGAACCGCCGCGATCATGACGGGAATGATGAGCTGGCGCATCGTCTGGGGCGGCATGCGCAAACTGCCGAGGTAGCGGGCGAGCATCAGCACGGTGGTGAGCTTCACGAGCTCGGCGGGCTGGCCCAGCGTGACGCCGCCGATCGCGAGCCACGACTTGGTGGAAGCGGCGGTGCCCTTCCCCGACCCGACGGCCAGCAGCACCACGAGGATCACCAATCCGGCGGCATAGCAGATGGGCGCGATCCATTCGAGGAATCGCGGTGAGAGGCGCATGACCAGCGCCGCCGCGACGCACCCGATCAGCAGCCAGATGATCTGGCGCTCCCAGACATGTCCCGCGGGGGTCGGAATGTCGGTCTGGCCCGCCGAGTAGAGAATCAGCAGTCCGTACAGCATCAGCGCGCCGGTGACGAGGATCAGCGGCTTGTCCCAGCGGGGGAGTGTCATCGCCGGTCTCCGCCGCGCGCGACGGGCCGCGCGGCGCGCGGAAAGGGCACCGGCGCGGGGCGTCCCCGCGATGGGGTATCGGCGGGCGCGGGCGCGGTCACCGAATCGTCCGGCACCTGGAAGCCGGGGTTCGCGGTGTCAACGCGCGTCGAGTCGGGACCGAGCAGGTAGCGCTCGATGGCGCGCGCGACGTAGGGCGCCACCGTCGTGCCGTGCAGGCCGAACTCCATGATCCCGCCCACCACGATGCGGGGATTCGTGGCCGGCGCAAAGCCGATGAACCACCCATGGTCGGGGCCGTGCGGGTTCTGCGCCGTGCCGGTCTTGCCGGCCAGCTCGATGTTGGCGATGCGCGCCCCGCGCGCGGTCCCGGCCGACACCACCGCCATCAGCGCGCGCCGCACGCCGAGAAAGGTGCTTTCGGGGAGGACCAGCGGCGTGGGGGCGGGCCGCCGCGGCGCGACGATGTACGGAGTGGGCACGTGGCCGCCGTTGCTCAGCGCCGCGTAGAAGCGGACCATGTTGATCAGCGTCTGCGCATTCTCGCCCTGGCCGATGGACAGGTTGAGCGGGATCGCGTAGTTGGTCCAGCGGCCCTTGCCGTAGACGCGATCGTAGTATTCGGTGTTCGCCGGCCAGAACGGCTGGATCTCGTTCGGGAGATCGATGCCGCTGCTGGAACGGAAGCCCAGGGCGTTGCCGGACTCGATGAAGTTGGCCACGCCGATGCGCACGCCTAACTGGTAGAAATAGACATCGCAGGAGCTCGCGATCGCGCCGATCAGGTCGAGCGACCCGTGACCGTCGTGTTTCCAGCACTTGAAGAAGCGGTTGCCCCACTGGAGGCCGCCGCGGCAGGGTTGCGGCATGTGGCTGTCGAAATTCACCAGGCCGCGCTGCAGCGCGATGAGCGCGGTCGCGAGCTTGAACGTCGAGGCCGGCGGATAGCGGGTACCGATGCTGCGGTTGAGCAGCGGCAGCGTCGGGTCGGTGTTGAGGCCGTTCCACACCACGCGCGACACGCCGCCGACGAAATCGTTGGGGTTGTACGCCGGATAGGAATACATCGCGAGGATGGCGCCGTTCCGCGGGTCCATCGCGAGCATCGCCCCGCGGTACCTCCGCGGCCAGATCGAGTCGATGAAGAGCTGGAGGTCGAGGTCGATGGTGGTGTGCAGGTCCTTGCCCGCCACGGTGGGCAGCGCCTGCGCGCCCTCGTCGCGCACCACGCGTCCCAGCGCGTCCACCTCGACGAAGCGGACGCCGTCCGATCCCTGGAGCGAGTCCTCGTACTGCCGCTCGAGACCCACTTTGCCCACGATCGAGCCGGGGCGCCGCCCCGCATACGCGGGCGTCGTCAGGTCCTGCTCGGTCACTTCGCCGACGTAGCCGACCAGGTGCGCGACGGCGGTACTGTCGGGATAGGCGCGCTTGGGCTCGGTCTGGATCACCAGGCCGGGCAGTGCGCTGCGCCGCTCCTCGAGGCGCGACACCAGCGAGAAGGGCGCGTCCTTCACGACCAGCGTCGGCTCGTACGGCGCCGCGCGGTGCCGCGCCATGACCGTGCGGATCTGCTCCGAATCCAGACCTACGAGCGGCTGGATCCGGTCCAGCATCGCGCGCAGCGAATCATTGTGGTAGGCCAGGAGCAGCACCGAATACCCGGGGACGTTCTCCGCGATGATGCGCCCGACGCGGTCGAGAATGACGCCCCTCGGCGCCGGCTGGGGAATCGGACGCAGGCGGTTCGACTCCGACTTCAGCTGATACTTGCCATGCTCGATGACCTGGAGACGCAGGAACTGGACCGTCAGCAGAAAGAAGATGCCGGCGAGAAAGCGACCCGCGAGCGCGCCCCGCTGCGCCAGCTGGAAGGGCTGGAAGGACTGCCGGCCGACCGTCACGCCGGAGCCCTCGTGTCGAGCCAGGACCGCAGGAACAGCCGGACCAGGAATGCCGCCACCGCGGTGGACAGCGCCGCCAGGGGGGACCAGGCGATGAGCTGCCAGACCAGCGCGTGGCCCGCGAGCTGATTGCTGGCGAGCACCTGGATCAGGTCACGCAGCCAGGCGGCGGCAAAGACAAACAGCGCGTTGATGACGAGGTTGTCGGTCACGAACATGGCCCGAATCCACCCCGAGCCGAAGCCGACGATCGTGGTGGCGAGCGCGGCGGCGCCAAAGGCCGTGGGGGCGACCGCGTCGGTCAGCAACCCGACCACGAAGCCGGCCATGGCCCCGACGCCGGGACGCTTGCGGATCGCCAGGAAGAGCAGCGCGATCAGCAGGAAGTCGGGCGTGAAGCGCGGATCGCCGAGCCGCGGCCGCAGCGCGAAATGCGCGACGACCAGCAGCGCGATGATGACCCAGAAGCGGTAGCGACGGCCCATTAGTCGGGAAGTGGGGAAGTGGGGAAGTGGGGAAGTGGGGACGGGAGACGCAGCAGAAGCGCGGGAAGGAGACCCTTCCCCACTTCCCCACT
>JAYTEN010000177.1:0-2869 GCA_043735145.1 Gemmatimonadota bacterium
GTCGGCAAGGTGTTCCGGTTCATGGTGCTCTTCGGCAACGGCACCGGCATGGTGCTGCTGCTGCGCTGGTTCTGGTGGCGGATCAACGCGTGGGCCGAGTGGAGCGCCCTGATCGCCGGGACCACCATCGCGGTCGTCCTGTCGGCGGTGCCGGGCCTGTCGTCGCTGGCCTTCGGCGTGAAGCTGATGATCACCGCCTTCGGCACCATGGCCGTCTGGATCCCGGTGATGTTCCTGACCGCACCCGAGCCCGACGGGATACTCGACGCGTTCTATGCCCGCGCGCGGCCCGGCGGGCCCGGATGGCGGCGGGTGCGCGAACGGACCGGCGTGGTGCCGGCGTCGCCGTTAGGCAGGGACCTCGCGGAAACGGCCGCGGTGCTGGCGATGGTGATGGGCGGTATGCTCGGGATCGGGGGCATCGTCGTCGGGGGCGCGGCGTGGGCGGTCGGTGGAGCCGCGGCCACCGTCGGCGGCTTCCTTGCTTACCGCTCTATCAAGAACAGCAAGGCACAGCAATAGAATACAGATGGTTTCGGGCTCAGGCAGCGTCAGGATCAGCCAGGGTCAGCAGAAAGGGGCAGGGCGCGTATGGCGCTCTGCCCCTTCGACTGTCCCCGCCTATGCTGATGCTGCCTGTCGCCGAATCCATCTGTATTCAATTGCTGGCCCTGAGCGGTTAGAAAATCAGCGCCAGGCCCGCACCGACACGAACCCCCGGGTTGTTGCTCCCGGAGATATTCGCGGCACTCAGCTCGAGGTGCACCGGTCCGAGATAGAGACCGGTTCCGGCGCTCAGCGTAACCTGATTGGCGAAGTCGGTGCCGATGCCCGCGCGCAGGGGCAGCAGCCCCAGCAGCACGTACTCGGCGCCGGCGCTCACGAACTGCGCCGGCGGATGGTCGAGGCCGTCGGAGAGCCGCACCTGGCCGTCGGCGGCCAGCAGCAGCTTGCCCAGGCGCAGGCCCGCGCCCACGCGCACCAGCCGGGCGAATCCGGCGTTGCCCAGCACCGAGTCGCGGAACGCTTTCGCGATTGGATCGGCGTCGATCTGCGCGCCGATGAGCGTCGTCTGGGCGAGCGTATCGGTGAGCTGGCCGTTCGCGTTCTGCGTGACGAGATAATCGGCGCGCTCGTAGCGGATGCGGTCGGTCTTCCACGTCATGCGGTTGACCACGTTGACGAGCGTCGCGCCGACGGTGAGGCCGCCCGGCAGCTCGAGCATGCCGCCCACGTCCACGCCGAAACCGTGGCCCGGCGCGTTGCCCGGACTGGGCGAGGTGTTGGCGCCGGAATAGTCGGTGTAGAGAGCGTGGCCCGCCGCGTGCACCTGGAAGGCGGGGTTGATCTGGAACCGGCTCGACGTCTCGGCGCCGCGCGCCAGGCCGTTGCCCCAGATCAGCTTCGCCGTTGCGCCGATGGTGATGCGCCCCAGCGATGAGGTCACCAGCGGCATGCCGTAGCTCGCGGCGGCCGTTGTCGCCGCCCATCCGCTGGCCCGCGAGCCGGCGGCGGTGAAGAACTGCCCCGAGCCCGACCGCCCCGCGTTGCCGTTCAACGCGAGGTCCACGGCGTCCTTGCCCAGACGGGCGTCTTCGAAGCCCGCCGCGCCGACGGAGATCGCGAACCGGCCGATCGAGAGCCCGACGGGGCTGAAGCCGGCGATGGTCCGCACGCCCAGCGCGGTGTCGATCTTGGCGAGGATGTCGGCCTTGTCCTGCGCCGTCAGGAACTTGTCGGCGTACTTCCGGAAATCGCTGAAGCCCAGGTCGGTGCTCCCGAACTCGAGCGACGCCTGCGGCAGGCCGAGGGTAAAGCCGGGGCGCCCGCGCACGCCGAGGGCCGCGGGATTCCAGGCCGTGGCCTCGAAGCCGCGGGCAAAGACGGTGTAGGAGCCGCCCAGGCCGATGGCCCGGGTGGAGTTGTTCGGGAGCTGTGCCGCCAGCGCACTCGGCGCGAGGAGCAGCATCAGCGGCAGGATCGAGCGTCGCATGATGATGGCTCCTAGTTCTTCGTGGACGAGTGGATGAGGGCGAGCAGCGCGAGGCGCACGTGGATCGAATCGGCCGCGGTCACCGTCACGGAGGAGCCGCTCGAGTTCGCGACGCTGCCGCGCAGCTTGATGTAGATGTTGCCGCCGGCGTTGGCGGTCGTGCGGATCAGCGTGAAGCTCGTCGAGACGGTGTCCACCACGGTGCGGTCGGCGGCGGTGAACGAGACCGGGATCCCGATGCGCGCGATGGCCGGGTTGTTGAAGGCGTTCGAGTCTGCCGCGACGTACAGCGTGTCGGTACCGGAGAGGTTCACCGTCTTCGAGAGCGTCAGGATCACGCTGCCGGTGTCGGCGGCGTTCTTCAGGAGGTCGCCGATCGACTGGTTCAGCGACTGCACCTGGGTCGGGAAGCTCACCTGCTGCGGCGGGAATCCGTTGGGAATCACGCCCACGGGGAGCGGTACCGCCTGGCTCGGCAGGGGCACGTTCCAGTTGGTGTCCCACTGGGGGAGCACAGGGACGTCGCAGGCGGTTGTGATGCCGATCACACAAGCCGCCGCGATGGCTGCGTATTTCGAGTTGATGGTCATGTACTACAGACTAAGGCAGGACCGGAGGCGGCGCCACGTCATGGGTCACAATGCTGAAGGCTCCTGGTTCTTGATTCTTGGTTCTTGATTCTACCGGAACAGGCCCATCGCCCTCGAAATCGGAAGCCCCACGATAGCCCGCCCGCCGCTGCCGGCCAGCCCGCCGAACTCGATGCCGAGGACCTTGCCCTCGCGGTCGAAGATGGGCGAGCCCGACGCGCCCACGCCGCTGAAGGCGTCGAGCTCGTAGAGCGAATCGGCGAGTACCCGCGTCACCGTGCCGGAG
>JAYTEN010000178.1:0-4655 GCA_043735145.1 Gemmatimonadota bacterium
TCCTGCTGCGGGACACCGCGCACGCCACGGGGGACGGCCGCACCGTCGCGCGCGCCGAGCTGCGGCGTCTCGATGAGGCGCTCGATGTCGTCCTGACGGTGATCGCGCAGCACCCCCGCACGCCGGCCGAGTGGGCCGCGCGCCTGGCCGAGCTCGAGACGGCGGTGCGCACGGTGGCGAACTGGGCGCGGGACCCAGGTGGCAGCGCTCCGCGGCAGCGGGGGCTGGTGACACGAGCGGAGGTGTTGGGTGCCGCCGTGAAGACCCATGCCCGCGATTTCAACACGCTCATGCCCTGGGCCGGCCTGCGCATCGACGCGGCGGCCGCGTCCCTCATGGCACGGATGGAGCCGGCGCCATCGCTGGGGGAGATGCCCGGGCGCTGCGATGCGGCCCTTCGCGATCTCGCGGCGGTCCGTTCGGCCCTGGAGGCCGCCGGCGCCGGGGATGCCGTGAGATTCCGGAACCTCGACGCGCTCGCCGACGCGCTCGCGCGCTCCGCCGCCGCCGCCGCCGCGCTCAGCCAGCGGCTCACCCGGCTCGCCGCCGACGCGCGCGCGATGGTCGCGGCGATGGAGTTCGGCTTTCTCTTCGACCGGGCGCGGATGCTGTTCGCGATCGGATACCGGATCAGCGACCACACGCTCGACACCGGACGGTACGACCTCCTCGCTTCCGAGGCCCGCCTCCTGAGCTTCATCGCCATCGCCAAGGGCGATGTGCCTTTGCGGCACTGGTTCCGCCTCGGTCGTGCCTTGACGCCCGTGGGCAAGGACTCGGTCCTGCTGTCGTGGTCGGGATCGATGTTCGAGTACCTGATGCCCGCGCTGGTCATGCGCTCACCGGCGGGTAGCCTGCTGGAGCAGAGTTGCCGACTGGTGGTCCACCGCCATATCGCCTACGGCGAGGAGCGCGGCGTCCCCTGGGGCATGTCGGAGTCGGGCTACTACGTTCGCGACCTGGCGATGACGTTCCAGTATTCGAGCTTCGGCGTTCCGGGACTCGGACTCCGGCGCGGCCTCGGCGACGACTTCGTGGTCGCGCCCTATGCCACGGCCCTGGCGGCGATGTTCGAGCCCCGGGCCGCGGTGCGGAACTTCCGGGCCCTCGCCGACGCCGGCGCGGATGGAGTGTACGGATTCTACGAGTCGCTGGACTACACGCCGGAGCGGCTTCCCGTCGGCACGACGCGAGAAGTGGTGCGCACCTACATGGCGCACCACCAGGGGATGGCGGTCGTGGCGATCGCCAACGTGCTGCACGCCGGCGCCATGCGGGCCCGCTTTCACGCCGAGCCCATCGTCCGGGCCAGCGAGCTGCTGCTCCAGGAGCGCACGCCGCGCGACGTCGCGGTCGCCCGGCCGGGGTTCGATGCCGCGCTCGCGGGGGATGTGCGCGAGCTGGTCCCGCCCCACATCCGCCATTTTTCCTCGCCGCACGGCGCCACGCCGCGGACCCAGCTCCTGTCCAACGGCCGGTATGCCGTGATGCTCACCGCCGCGGGATCGGGGTACAGCCGCTGGCGTGATCTCGCCATCACCCGTTGGCGCGAGGACGCGACCAGCGATACCACCGGCTCCTACATCTTCCTTCGTGATGTCGAAAGCGGCGAGCGCTGGTCGGCGGGATTCCAGCCGAGCGGGGTCGCGCCCGACAGTTACGACGTGTCCTTTACGGAGGACCAGGCGGAGTTCCTCCGGCGGGACGGCGCGATCGCGACCCGGCTCGAGGTGATCGTGTCGTCGGAGGACGATGCCGAAGTCCGCCGGATTTCCGTCACCAATCACGGCGCGCGGGTGCGCGAGATCGAGGTTACGTCGTACGCCGAGATCGTGCTGGCGCCGGCCGCGGGTGACGCGGCGCACCCCGCGTTTTCCAATCTGTTCGTCCAGACCGAAAGCATCCCCGAGCGCGACACGCTGCTGGCCACCCGGCGGCGTCGGGCGCCGGAGGACCTGGAGATCTGGCTGGCCCACGTCCTTGCCGTCGAGGGCGAGACGATCGGCGACCTGCAGTGGGAGACCGATCGCGGCCAGTTCCTCGGGCGCGGGCGCGGCGTGCGCGCGCCCGCGGCGGAGACGGGCGGCGGCGCGCTCTCCAATACCGTCGGATCGGTGCTCGACCCCATCGTCAGCCTCCGGCGGCGAATCCGCCTGCGCCCCGGCAAGACGGTTCGGGTGGCGTTCACCACGCTGGTGGCGCCCACGCGCGGCGCGGCGCTCGACCTCGCGGACAAGTATCACGACGTCACGACGTTCGAGCGGGTCGCCACGCTCGCGTGGACCCAGGCGCAGGTGCAGATGCACCACCTCGGCATCGGACCCGACGAGGCGCACCTGTTCCAGGTGCTGGCCGGGTCCATCCTGTTCGTGGATCGGGCGCTGCGCGTCACCGGCGATGTGCTCGCGCGCCGGGTGGAGGGGGTCGAGTCGCTCTGGACGCACGGCATCTCGGGCGACCTGCCCGTCGTCCTGGTGGAGATCGACGAAGCCGACGACATCGGGATCGTCAGGCAGCTGCTGCGCGCCCACGCGTACTGGCGGATGAAGGGCCTGGCGGTCGACCTGGTGATCCTGAACGATCGCGCGCCGTCCTACGTGCAGGACCTTCAGTCCCTGCTCGAAACCCTGGTGCGGACGAGTCAGTCCTTGCCGCGCGCCGAGGGGCCGGAAGCCCAGGGGCGGGTGTACACGCTGCGGGCGGACCAACTGACGGCGGCGCAGCGCGATGTCCTGGAAAGCGCGGCCCGCGTCGAGCTGTCGAGCCGGCGCGGGACGCTGGCCGACCAGGTGGCGCGGGCCTATCGCGCCGACGTCGTCCCGGTCATGTTCCCGCGGCCGCTGCCGGTGCCGCCGACCCCGGAGCCGGCCGCGCCCCACCCCGAGCTCGAATTCTTCAATGGGCTCGGCGGTTTTGACGCCGACGGGCAGGAATATGTCATCATCCTGCGCGCCGGACAGTGGACGCCGGCGCCATGGATCAACGTGCTGGCGAACCCCGATTTCGGGTGTCTCGTGTCCGAGGCGGGGTCCGGATGCACGTGGTCCATCAACAGCCAGGAAAATCTGCTGACCGCGTGGTCCAACGACCCGGTGAGCGACCCGCCCAGCGACATGTTCTACATTCGCGACGACGAGACCGGCGACGTCTGGAGCCCCACGCCCCTCCCCATTCGCGAAGCGGACGGCACGTACGTGGTGCGACATGGCCACGGGTACACGCGCTTCGCCCGCGATGCGCACGGCGTGGCGCTCGAGCTGCTCCAGTTCGTGCCCGGCGAGGATCCGATCAGGATCTCCCGCCTGACCCTGACCAACCACACGGCGCGTCCCCGGCGCCTGACCGTCACGGCGTATAACGACTGGGTTCTCGGTGTGTCGCGGAGCGCATCGGCGCCGTTCGTGATGACCGAGATGGACCCCGCCACGGGAGCGATGTTCGCGCGGAATTCCTGGCGCCGCGATTTCGGCGGCCGCATCGCGTTCGCCGACCTCGGCGGTGCGCAGACCGCCTGGACCGGTGACCGGACGGAATTCCTCGGCCGCAACGGCGCTTACGACCAGCCCGCCGCGCTCGGCCGCGACGAGCCGCTGTCCGGACGCACCGGAGCGGCGTTCGACCCCTGCTGCGCCCTCCAGACGACCATCGAGATCCCGGCCGGGGGGACGGTGTCGCTCGTCTGCTTCCTCGGTCAGACCGAGACCCGCGAGCAGGCGCGCGCGTTAATTCAGCGATACCGGTCCGATGATCTCGACGCCCGGCTCAAGACGGTGCGCGACGGCTGGGACCTGGTGTTAGGCACGGTCCAGGTGAAGACCCCCGACCGCGCGCTCGACATCCTGCTGAATCGATGGGTGCTGTACCAGACGCTCGCCTCGCGCGTCTGGGCGCGGACGGCATTCTACCAGGCCAGTGGTGCCTACGGCTTCCGCGACCAGCTCCAGGATGTCATGGCGCTCGCCGTGTCGCGGCCCGACGTCGCGCGCGCGCAGATCGTGAAGGCGGCGTCGCGCCAGTTTGTCGAGGGCGACGTGCAGCACTGGTGGCACGAGCCCGCCGGCCGCGGCGTGCGCACGCGCATGTCGGACGATCTCCTCTGGCTGGCGTACGCGACGAGCCACTATCTCGACGTGACCGGCGACCTGCCCCTTCTCGACGAGGTCATCCCGTTCCTCAAGGGCGCGGTGCTGGCCGAGGGTCATCTGGAGGCGTACTTCGAGCCACGCCCCGCGGCCGAGTCGGGGACGCTGTTCGAGCATTGCTCGCGGGCGCTCGACCGGAGCCTCGGTGTCGGTGTCCACGGTCTCCCGCTGATGGGCACCGGCGACTGGAACGACGGGATGAATCGCGTGGGTGCCGGGGGCAAAGGCGAGAGCGTCTGGCTGGCGTGGTTCCTCCACAGCATTCTCACGACCTGGGCTCCGGTGGCGGCAACTCGCGGCGAGGGAAAGCGCGCCGCGGCCTGGGCCGGCCACGCAGAGTCGCTCAAGGAAGCCGTCGAGCGCAGTGGGTGGGATGGGAACTGGTACCGCCGGGCGTATTTCGACGATGGCACGCCCCTGGGCACCGCCGGCAGCGATGCCTGCGCGATCGATTCGATCGCCCAATCGTGGGGTGTCATGTCGGGTGCCGCCGAAAAGGGCCGGGCGCTGCGG
>JAYTEN010000179.1:0-2047 GCA_043735145.1 Gemmatimonadota bacterium
GGCTTCGCGGCGCGCGACAACCAGCAGCAGGGCCTGGGCGCGCTCTCCACCCGCGACACCGTGCGCGCCAGCGCCGGCGGCGCCGCGCTGTGGATCGACTACGGCCGGCCCGCCAAGCGGGGCCGGGTGATCTTCGGCAGCACCATCGTGCCGTACGGCGAGGTGTGGCGCACCGGCGCCAATGCGGCGACACAGTTCCGCACCGACAGGGCGCTCGAGATCGGCGGCGTGGTGGTGCCCGCCGGGTTTTACACGTTGTGGACCATCCCCTCGCCGGCCGGCTGGAACCTGGTGGTCAACAGCCAGACGGGGCAGTGGGGCACGGCGCACGACGCGACGAAGGACGTCTTTCGCCTTCCCATGACCACCAGCACGCTGCCGCAGCCCGTGGAGCGATTCACGATCACGGTGGCGCCGGCGGGGCAGGGCGGCACCCTCAACCTCGACTGGGACACGACGCGCGCGTCCATTCCCTTCACGGTGCGTTAGGCATGCAATACTTCTATCGAGCGCACAGCAGCCCCGACCGGGTCCTCGAGTTCAGCCGCGCCTTCTTCGGCGGCCGCGGCTTCAACCCGTCGGGTACCGGCGACACCCAGACCTTCACCGGGCCGCACGGCGCGGTGAAAGTCGCCGTCGAGGTCGAGGGCGGGCACTACGTGCGCGTCACCGCGGCGACCGGCGACCTCGGCGAATCGGAGGTCGACAGAGTGGCGAAGCGGTTCCTCGCCGAGCTGCACGCGACGGAAGAGGCCGGGCATGCGGTGAGGGGGGCGTACTAGGAGAGGGGCGAAAGCTTGACGCAAGTGCTTGGCCCGGCGACGTTTCCGTGCTCATGACACGCACGGTCGCCGCTCTGTCGCCGCCCATTCCAGCCGGACTGAAGCGGGAACAGCTTCTCGAGATCTACTACTGGCTCCGGATGACCCGGACGCTGGAAGAGAAGCTCACCAACCTGTATCGCCAGGGAAAAGTCATCGGCGGCCTGTTCCGCTCGCTCGGCCAGGAAGGCGAGAGCGTCGGCAGCGCCTACGCGCTGCGCCCCGAGGATTTTCTTTCGCCGCTGATCCGCAATCTCGGCTCCATGCTGGTCAAGGGCGCCGAGCCGCTCCAGATCGTCCGGCAGTACATGGCCAAGGCCGAGAGCCCGACCAGGGGGCGCGAGCTCAACATCCATTTTGGCGATCTCGAGAAAGGCTACGTCGGCCAGATCTCGCACCTGGGCGACATGGTGCCCGTCATGGCCGGCATCGCGCTCTCGTTCAAGATGCGCCGGCAGGCGCGCGTGTGCCTTGTCTACGTCGGCGACGGCGCCACGAGCACCGGCACCTTTCACGAAGGCATCAACTTCGCCGCGGTGCAGAAGCTGCCGATGGTGGTCATCGTCGAGAACAATGGCTGGTCGTACTCGACGCGCACCGAGCGGCAGACGGCCGTGAAGCAGATGGTCGACAAGGCGAAGGGTTACGGCATCCCGGGCGAGCGCTGCGACGGCAACGACGTCCTCGCCGTGTACGAGATGACGAGGCGCGCGGTCGAGAAGGCGCGCGCGGGCGGCGGCGTCACGCTGCTCGAAGTCGTCACCTATCGCCGCAAGGGCCACGCCGAGCACGACGCGCAGGGCTACCAGCCGAAGGACGAAATCGCCAAGTGGGAAGCGAACGATCCCATCGACCGGTTCGACAAGCAGCTCGACGAAACCGGCTGGGTCTCGCCGGAAGAGCGCGCCGAGGCGCGCGGTCGAGCCGAGCGCCTCATCGAGGAAGTGATCGCGAAGTCCGAGAACGAGCCGTTCCCCGAAGCGCTGACGGCGCTCGAAGACGTTTACGCCGATCCCGGGCGCATCGCGGCACTCTGGTACAAGGAGTGAACCACTTGGCGACTAGGCGACTAGGCGACTGGGCGACTGATCATGCCTGAAGTGACGTACCTCGAAGCGCTCCGCGACGGCCTGCGCGAGGAGATGCAGCGCGACGAGCGCGTCTTCATCCTCGGCGAGGACGTCGGCACGTACGGCGGCGCCTTCAAGGTCACGGAGGGGTTTCTT
>JAYTEN010000180.1:0-3569 GCA_043735145.1 Gemmatimonadota bacterium
CTGGAGTGAATCCACGCGCGGCATTTCGTTCTGGAGGCCGAAGAACGGGGTGCGCTGCATCCGCTCGCTCCGCGCCAGGCCGAGCACGCGCCAGTCGCGCCCCCGTCGTGGCGCCTCGTACAGCAGCGTGAGCTCGGTGGATCCCGTGGTGATGCCGTAGGTGCCGGTCAGCTTGAACGCCGCCGACACCGCCGATGGGCCGGCCCGCGCGGCCCGCGCGTACTGCATGCCGGCGATGACACCGACGCCCCACTGACCGCTCGTCACCGGAGAGGTGATGCGCTTCCAGTGCCAGCGCGGTATCACGCTGTCGATCTGCGCGCGCGCTGTCCCGGCGTGGAGGCCGGCGAGCACGAGCAGCGCGGCCGCGATCCTCAGAATGCGAATGATGTGCCCATCCCGAATCCGAATCCGCCATCCTTTGCGCCCAGGTCGAAGCCGATGATCGTGGACTTCGAGAACTGGAGCCGCGCGCCGACGCCGGTGGACCAGTGCCAGTTACGGACACTTGGGTCCTCGCCTTCGTTCCACAGCCGCCCGGCGTCCACGAAGCCCAGCAGCCACAGCCGGAGCGGGCTGCCCGGAATCGGCGCGTCGTAGTACTTGTGGCGGATGTCGACGCTGAAGACGGCGCGGTTGGACGCCACGAAGCGGCCGATCGAGTGCAGGCGCAGGCTGGTAGGCCCGCCGAACCCGTCTTCGGGATACCAGGTCGTCAGGCGCTCGTACGAGATGAACACCGGCACGTTGCCGCGCGCGAGCTCGGCACTCTGCCGCAGCGCGAGCACCCACTGCTCGAGGCCGCCGAAGTGAATGAACTCGCGGGAACTGACGAGGTAGCGCGTGTAATCGAAGCCCGCCACGGCGTGCGCCGCCATCGTCTCGATGAAGACGCCGCGCGTCGGCGAGGCCTCCTCGTCCCGCGTGTCGAAGAGCAGGCCGCCGCGCACCTCGACGTTGTTGCGGTCGGCGGTGTCGGCGGTGCCGGCCGCGAGGAGCTGCGCGAAGAGGGTGCTGTCGCCCAAGGCGCGGGCCCGGTAGTGGCGCCACTGCACCGCGGCATGGGCGCGCAGCCCGCCGGCGATGCGGCGCTGCACCGTCGCGAGCGCGGTGGTGCGCAGCAGCGAGTACCGGTAGAAGGACGTCGGCTCGCTGTCGCTGATGGTCGCGCTGTTGCCCACGCCGTAGAAGGGTACCCGCTGGAGCCGCTCGGCGCCCGCGATGGCGAGAAAGCGCCAGTTCTTCCAGCGCCCCGGCGCGTCGTAGGAGAACAGCGCGCCGCGCGTGCCGCTGGTGGCGATGCGCGCGTCCACGCCGATGAGCTTGGCGACTGGCGGCGGCCGGCGGTTGGCCGTGGTGCGCCACCCGGCCACGAGATGACCGGCGAGTCCCTCGTCGCTGTCGTAGGTGGGGTAGGGCAGCGCGTAGAACCACATCGGTGTGGGCCGCGCGTCGTCGATGTCGGCGCGCGTATAGCAGGCCTGGAGCACGGCCAGCAGCGGCAGGGCGGTGGCCGCCGCGGCCGCGCGGCGCCTCACTGGGGCTGGGTTCCCTCGTGAAGGTGCGCAAGGTCGACCAGGCGCGGACCGGCGGCGTCGCAGACCATGTACTTCGCGCCGTTCGCGAACATCGTGGCCCCGCCGAACTCCCCGCGCTTGTTCACGGCGTAGTACTGGAGGTCGTAGCGCGGCCGGCCGTTGGGGGCGAGCAGCCGGTCCTCGGTGACGTGCAGGGCGCGGCGCAGCGACTCGAGGCAGGCATCGGTCGGCGACATGCCGCGCCGCATGTGCTCGACGGTGAGGAAACCGCCGCAGTTCTTGATGTTGATCTCGCCCCAGCCGGTCGAGCCGGCCGCGCCGATGTCGTTGTCGGTGTACTGGCCGGCGCCGTGGATCGGCGAATCGCCAAGGCGGCCCGGGACCTTCCACGAGCGGCCGCTGGTCGAGGTCACCGATGAGATGTCGCCGCGCGCGTTGATGACGTTGCAGTTGATGGTGCCGGTCGTGAACACCGGCAACGTGGCGTCGGCCGGAATATCGAGGTAGGCATCCGACGGATTGAGATTGGCGCGCCAGCGCAGCCACGCTTCGCGGCTGCGCTCGGTGAGCAGGTTCTCGATCCGGAATCCGAAGGAGAGCGCGAATTTCTGCGCCCCCTCGCCGACCAGCAGCACATGATCGGTGTAGCGGAGCACCAGCTTCGCCACTTCGCTCGGCGTCTTGATGCCCTCGAGCGCGCCCACGGCGCCGGCGCGCCGCGTGGGGCCGTGCATGCACGAGGCGTCGAGCTGCACCACGCCCTCGGAATTCGGCAGGCCGCCATACCCGACCGACGAGTCATTGGGATCGAGCTCGGGGACCTTCACGACCTCGACGCCGACGTCGAGGGTGTCGGCGCCGCGCAGCAGCATCTCGTACGCTCGCGCCGCGCCGCCCATGCCGTTGGACGACGAGACGATGCAGGGGCGCGCGTCAGGCCGGAGCACGATCGCCGGCGAGCCAACCGCTGCGGATGCACGCCGCGGGGCGGCGGCGAGCGGAACCGCGGCGGCGCCGGCGAGCAGGAATTCTCTGCGGGAGACGTCCGACGTCATGGCTGCTCCGGAGTGCGGGTGGAGGCCGAAAAAGATAGCGTCCCGCCGCCATTCCCGGCCACCTCGGACCTGCCCAATAGCGGAACGCTCTCCCCGGGGGTATTTCCCACGCACTACGCACTACGCACTACGCACTACGCACTACGCACTACGCACTCGACAGGGGACCCATGCTCGAAGCCATCGACCTCGACAAGAAAGTTGACCGGGCGGACTACGACCAGGCGTTCAAGCCCCTTCGCGACCAGCTGGACGATCTGCAGCGCGCGGTGCGCGAGGCGCAGATCCCGGTCTGCGTGGTATTCGAGGGCTGGGATGCCGCCGGCAAGGGCGACTCGATCGAGAAGCTCGTGGGCCGGCTCGACCCGCGCGGCTACAAGGTCCACCCCATCTATGAGCCGAGCATTGAAGAGGCGCTGCGGCCTTTCCTGTGGCGCTTCTGGGAACGTATCCCCGGCCGGGGCGAGATCGCGATCTTCGACCGCTCCTGGTACCGTCGCGTGCTGCACGAGCGGGTGGAAGGCGCCGTGTCGCGGCGCGAGTGGCAGTCGGCGTACAACGAGATCTCGCAGTTCGAGCGCATGCACACCGACGACGGCATGGTGATCGTCAAGTTCTGGCTGCACATCAGTGAGAAGGAACAGAAGAAGCGCTTCAAGGAGATCGAAAAGAGCGGGTACGACGCCTGGCGCGTGTCGAAGAGCGACTGGAAAGCGCACCGGCGCTACAAGGACTACTACGCGGCCGCCGAGGAGATGCTCGAGCGTACCGGTACCGCGTACGCGCCGTGGACCATCGTCGCGGCCGCGGACAAGTACTACCGCCGCCTGACGGTCTTCAAGACGATCATCGAAGCCATGCAGGCGGCACTCGACAGCAAGGCCGAAGGCGCGGTGAAGCACCGGAAGCCCCGTGCCGCCGTCACCGTGCCGGCGCTGGCGAAGGTGCGCACCGTGCTCGACGAGGTGGACCTCAC
>JAYTEN010000181.1:0-11090 GCA_043735145.1 Gemmatimonadota bacterium
TTGCGCCGCATGTTCGCGACGGAACTCAAAGGACTGCCGCTCCGCGATCTCATGGCCCTTGGCGGTTGGCAGTCACCGTTGACCCTCACCATGTGCTACACAGCCGCCGACCCGGCGACGCAGCGACAAGCGCTCGCCAAGCGAGGGATTCTGACGGCGGAAGGGCTCGCAACGGACACACCAACGGACACACCCGCCAGAATTCCGGAAAAAGAAAACCCCGCCCGAGGTTCGTAACCTCAAGCGGGGCGGCAAGTTTCGGAGAGTGGGCCTGGGTAGAGTTGAACTACCGACCTCGCGCTTATCAGGCGCGCGCTCTAACCACCTGAGCTACAGGCCCCAATGGAGCCTTAAAACTTAACCAACCCCCGGCTGGGGGGAAACTGTACCCTGCTCGGAACGGTCTACATTGCTGTCGAGAGGGCGGCCACAAGGGCCGTCCCTACAGATTCCTGGCGCCACCCGCCCCCACAGATTCCTAGCGCCACCCGCCCCTGCATATCCCGCGCAGTCGGTTTACCATCATTCTAATGCGCACCCCCCTGCTCTTTACCGCGCTGCTCCTCGCCATCCCGACCACCTCCCGGGCGCAGGTGGAAGCGCCGCGTCCACACGGATGCTTCCAGCCGCATCCCGCGGACCGGTGCGCCTGGTTCCCCCTGATCGAGACGAACATTCAGTACCGCATCGCCGGAGACGCGCCGGAAGCCAATCGTATGACGCTCGACTGGCGCATCGGCCTGATGAAAAACACCAGCCGCCGGAGCGCCATCGGCGGCGTCCTGTTTGCGACGGCCGAGGGAGACTTTCGCGCCGGCGCGGCGGTGCGCGCGCGCCGGTGGCTGTCCCCATCCACCAGCCTCGACCTGTCCGCCGGCCTCAATGCCGTCGGCACCACGAACCAGGGACGCATGCGCGCTGCCTCGCCGACCATCGACGTGCGCATCGCGAGCCACGACTATCTCGCGGCGACCGCGCGCCTGGATCTGGTGCGCATCCAGCCCTACTGCTACGACCCTTCGTGCGCCGGCATCGGCCCGGTAACGACCACGCGGCTCTACGTCGGCGTGGGCACCGGGGCCGTGGGCGGCATCGTCGGCTTCGTGGCCACCGGCGTGCTGGCAGTCATCGCGCTCATCGCGATCGGCGGCTCGGGCTTCGCGTACTGAGCCCACCCGGGCTTTGTTCCCCCGAACGTGCCACGCATTTTCGGGAACAACCAGCGCCGAGCAACGTATGCTATGCAGGGGCGATCACGGTGCCCCTCCATGGAGGAACACACAATGCTTTGGACCATTATCGTAATCGTGCTCGTGATCGTGGCCATTCGGGCCCTCGCGGGCAGACGATAACTCGAAATACCGTAGAAACGCTTTGAACAACCGTTGCAGCGTCGAAGCGTCGAAACGTTCAAGCGTAAATAGACAAAGACCCCGGGGTTCCGGGGCCTTTGTTTTTTTCGGTCAACGCTTTGACGCTTCAACGTTTTGACGTTTCAACGCTTCAGCAGGCTGCGCACCTTCCTCAGCAGCATGTCCGGCGCAAACGGCTTGGCGATGAACGCCGGCCCGTCGTCGTCGCGCACCGAGTCGTGCAGCGTCGCGCCGCCGGTGTACCCGCTCATGAAGAGGATCCGCACGCCCGGATGCGACGCCGCCACCACCTCGGCCAGCTCGCCGCCATCCATGTTCTGCATCGTCACGTCGGTCAGCAGGATGTCGAGCGTCTGCCCGTGAGCCTTGAGCACCTCCAGCGCGGCCTTCCCCGACCCCGCCTCGAGGACATGATAGCCCGCCTCGCGCAGGAAGACGGAAGTCCCCTGGAGCACCGCCCGGTCGTCGTCCACGACGAGGATGGTGGCGTTGGATTTCATGGAGGACGAATGTATGCGCGCGGGGGCGGGACGGCCAGAAACCGTAGAAGCGTCGAAGCGTTGAAACGTCGAAGCGCAGACATGATGAAGGCCCCGAATATCGGGGCCTTCACCTGTTCACGTTTCGACGTTTCGACGTTTCGACGTTTCGACGTTTCGACGTTTCGACGCTTCGACGCTTCGACGGTCCTACTCGGACCAGTCCCGCTTCGGGCGCCCGCCGCCGCCACCACCGCGGCGCGGCTCGCCGTCGTCGTCGAATTCCTCGTCGAAGTCGTCGTAGCTCTCTTCTTCTTCCTCGTCGAGGCTCTCTTCTTCGCCTTCCTCTTCGTCCAGATCGGCGTCCTCGAACTCCTCATCCTCTTCGAAGTCGTCCAGACCCCCGAGACCCTCGTTCTCGTCGTCGTCCCTGCGGCGGCCGCCCCGCATCTCGGACCCCGACGACATCCAGGCCTTCATTGTGATTCCTCCACCGGGATGAACTTGTGAACGAGCGAACGATCCTTCGAGTGCGTTCGGGAGGGCGACCACAAGGGTCGCCCCAACGAGTCGCCCCAACGGGTCTACATCATCTCCGCGGCGGAGCGCTTCGTTGCGCGGCGAAGCTTCTCGCGGTCCTGCATTCCCAGCGCCCGCTTGCGCAAGCGGATGGCCTTCGGCGTCACTTCGATCAGTTCGTCGTCCTCGATGTACTCGAGTGCCAATTCGAGGGTAATCTGCCGCGGCGGTTCGAGCAAGACGGCATCGTCGGACCCCGACGCGCGCATGTTGGTGAGCTTCTTGCCCTTGGCCGGATTCACGTCCAGGTCCCCGGTCCGGCAATTCTCGCCCACGATCATGCCCTCGTACAGGGGCTCGCCCGCGGCCATGAACAGCACGCCGCGCTCCTGCAGGTTGAACAGCGAGAACGCCACCGACTCGCCGCCCACCATGCTGATCATCACGCCGCGCGAGCGGCCGGTGATCGGCCCCGCCCACGGACCGTACTCCAGGAACCGGTGGTTCAGCATCCCGGTGCCCCGCGTATCCGTCAGGAAGTCGCTCCGATAACCGAACAGTCCGCGCGCCGGAATCCGGAACATCATCCGCATGGTGCCCATGCCGGGGTTGCGCATGTCCTTCATCTCGGCCCGCCGGGGGCCGAGCTTCTCGTGCACCACTCCGACATACTGCTCCGGCACGTCAACCGTCAACTCCTCGTACGGCTCGAGCAGCTCGCCGTTCGGCCCCTCGTGGGTGATCACCCGCGGGCGGCTCACCAGGAACTCGAAGCCCTCGCGCCGCATCGTCTCCATCAGGATCGACAGATGCAGCTCGCCGCGTCCCGACACCTTGAAGGTGTCTGGGCTCTCGGTGTCTTCCACCTTGAGCGCGACGTTCTTCTCGGTCTCCTTGTAGAGCCGGTCGCGCACCTGCCGCGTCGTCACGAACTTCCCGTCGCGGCCCGCGAAAGGGCCGTTGTTGACGATGAAGTCCACCGAGATCGTCGGCTCCTCGACCGCGATGCCCGTCATCCGCTCCGGCATCGTCACGTCGGTCAGCGTCTGGCCGATCTCGACGCCCTCGATGCCCGACAGCGCCACGATGTCGCCGGCACTGGCCTCCGGAAGATCGACCCGCGTCAGGCCCTCGAACGAATGGATCTGGAGCACCTTCTGCCTGGTGAACAGCGCCTCGTCGACCATCCCCGCTTCGCCGTTCGGGAGCACCGCGATAGTGTCCCCTACCCGGACGATGCCCCGTTCGATCCGCCCGATCGCGATGCGGCCAGTATAGGGCGAGTGGTCCAGCGTCGACACCAGCATCTGGAACGGCCCGACGGCGGTGCTCGGCTCGGGCACGTAGCTAACGATGGCGTCGAAGAGCGGGCCGAGGTCGGCCTTGGCATGGATCACTTCGGCAGGCGACAGCTTGGGCAAATGCGTCCAGGCCAGCCCGTGCCGGCTCACGCTGTAGAGGAAGGGCGCGTCGAGCTGCTCGTGCGACGCCTCGAGATCCATGAACAGCTCGAGGACCTCGTCATGCACCCGCATCGGCTCGGCGTCCTGCCGGTCGATCTTGTTGATGACGACAATCGGCTTGTGGCCCAGCGCCAGCGCCTTGCGGGTGACGAACCGCGTCTGCGGCATCGGCCCTTCGGCCGCGTCCACGAGAATCAGCACGCCGTCGACCATGCGGAGGATGCGCTCGACCTCGCCGCCGAAATCGGCGTGGCCCGGCGTGTCGACGATATTGATCTTCACGTCCTTCCAGCGAACGGACGTGTTCTTGGCCAGGATGGTGATGCCCCGCTCGCGCTCGAGCGGGTTGGAATCCATGACGCGCTCCTGCACCTGCTGGCCCGCGCGAAATACGCCAGCCTGCCGGAGCATCTGGTCCACGAGAGTGGTTTTCCCGTGGTCGACGTGCGCGATGATGGCAATGTTACGGATGGACACGGACTTCTGCGGCTCCTAACTGCGGTGGACTACCTGCTGGCGTGAACACAAAGGTAGGTACCCCCCGCCCAACAAGACAAGCCGCAAGCCCTGAAGCCATTCAAGGGGCCAGGGAGGCCGAAGCTCGATGGCTGAAGATGGCGCCAAGTCACCAGATTCAAGCGCTTGCGCCTTGAACCCCACTACCGCCTTCCAGCTTCAGCCTCCCTTGAAGCTCGAGACTCTCCGTTCAGCGTTCGTCACACCCGATGCAGTCAGTCTCTCCGCGCTCGAGCTGAACAGTCACGTGCCCAATCCCGAATCCCCGCACCCGATTCGTTATCTCCGCGAGCGCGAGCTCATGGCGCGTGGGGTCCGGAACAACCGCGTGGCCGCTCATCGCCACCAGTCCGCTCGACACCGTCCAGACGTGCACGTCGTGCACCCGCTCGACTCCTGGCACCCCCGCCAGCGCCGCCTGGAGCGCCACCATATCCACGTGACGCGGCGCGGCCTCGAGCAGCACATCCACCGCCTGCCACAGCAGCCGGCCACTCGACACCAGCAGCAGCACCGAGAGCGCCAGCGACAGCAGCGGGTCGGCCGCGACCCAGCCGGTGAAATGAATGACCAGCGCGGCGACCATCGCGGCGGCGGCGCCGGCGAGATCGCTCAGCACATGCAGATAGGCGCCGCGCACGTTGAGATCTTCCTTGCGCGAGCGGTGGAGAATCGCGGTAGCGGCGATGGCCGCGACCACACCCGCGGCCGCGACCCAGAACATGATGAAGGGCCGGACCGGTTCGGGCCGCATCAGGCGTTGCACCGCTTCGTAGATGATCCCGATGGTCACGACGAGGAGGAGGGCGGCATTCACGAGGGCCGCGAGAATCTCCGCGCGCAGCCAGCCGAAGGTGCGGCCCGCGGCCGCCGGCCGGCGGGCGATCCACGCGGCAAAGAGGGCGAGGCCGAGCGCGGCGGCGTCGGTGAGCATGTGGGCCGCGTCGGCCAGCAGCGCCAGCGAGCCGGACACCACGCCCCCCACCGCCTCGACGCCGGCGAAGACCAGCGTGATGGCCAGCGCCCAACCCAGAGCGCGCATGCTGCCGCCCGGGGTATGACTGTGCCCCGGTCCGTGCGTATGCCCCTCATGGCTACCGTGCGTCACTACGCCCAATCGACGCTCCCCCTCGTCCAGACTCCAGATTCCAGATTCCCGATTAGTTTCTGGTACCCATGACCGGCACCCTCGCCTTCCGCATCGGCCTCATCATTCTGCTGGTGCTGGCCAACGCGTTTTTCGTCGCCGCCGAGTTCGCGCTCGTGGCGGCCCGCCGGACGCGCATCGATGCCATGATACGCCGGGGTGACCGAAAGGCCAAGAGCGTCCGCGCCGCCCTCGACGACCTCAATCGCCAGCTTTCCGCGGCCCAGCTCGGCATCACCGTGGCGTCCATCCTGCTCGGCTACGCCGCCGAGGGCGTGCTGGGCGACGTGCTGCACGGCTGGTTCGCGCGGCTTCCGCCCAGCCTCGCCTTCGCGACCCGGGCCAGCTTCGCCGCGACCGTCGCCGTGGCCATCGTGTCCATCCTGCACGTGGTCTTCGGCGAGCAGGCGCCCAAGACCTGGGCGATCACCTACCCCGAGATCACCAGCCGGTGGGTCGCGCGGCCGCTCATGGTCTTCTCGTGGATCACCCGCCCGGTGACCGGCGCGCTCAACTGGGCTTCGATTCGCGTGACGCGGCTGATGGGCATCAAGCATGACATGTCGGAACACGACCGCGTCCACTCGCCCGAGGAGATCCGCATGCTGGTGGAGCAGAGCCAGCGCGCGGGGCAGATGGGCAAGGGCGACGCGCGGATGCTCA
Source organism: Gemmatimonadota bacterium (assembly GCA_043735145.1). Classification (GTDB taxonomy): domain Bacteria; phylum Gemmatimonadota; class Gemmatimonadetes; order Gemmatimonadales; family JACORV01; genus DASXPG01. Next base: position 6,161 of record JAYTEN010000181.1, read on the forward strand.
CCGGCGTCTTCGAGTTCAGCGAGAAGAACGCGCGCGAGGTGATGACCCCGCGCACCCAGATGATCGCGCTGCACGCGACCGACTCGCTCGCCGAGGCGGCCGACCAGATCGCCGCGGCGGGGCGCTCGCGCTACCCGGTGTACGGCGACTCGCTCGACGACATCATCGGTATCGTGCACGCCAAGGACGTGCTCGCGGGGCTGCGCGCGCCGAAGCCGGCGCTGCTGTCGTCGCTGCACCGCCCGGCGCACTTCGTGCCCGGCTCGCGCCAGGTCGAGGATGTGCTCGCGGACATGAAGCGCCTGAAGGCCCACCTGGTGATCGTGCTCGACGAGTTCGGCGGCACCGCGGGGCTGGTGACGATGGAAGACCTGCTGGAGGAAATCGTCGGCCAGATCGAGGACGAGTACGACCGTCCGGGCCGCCCGCGCGGCGGGCTGGGCACGCAGGCCGCCGGCACCGCGCTCTTCGCCGGCTCGGCCGAATTGCCCGACGTCGCCGAGCGGCTGAAGCTGGCGCTGTCGAGCGACGACTATACCACGCTGGGCGGCTATCTCTTCGGCGCGCTGGGGCGGCTGCCGAAAATCGGCGACCGCGTGAGCCTGCCGGGCGGTGTGTTCGAGGTGACGGCGATGGAGGGGCGGCGCGTGGGTGAGGCGCGCTTTACGAAGAAGAATCTGGAATCTGGAGTCTAGACGATCGCATGCCTGACGACGGCAGCCGTCGCGCTACGCATCGTCCAGATTCTAGATTCTAGATTCTAGATTCTCATTCAAGCGCCTTCTTCACCGCCCCCGCGAGCCCCTTGAACGTGAACGGCTTCTCCAGCAGGTGCACTTGCGGGTCCGCCGCATCCTTCAGCCGCAGCGAATCCTCCGAATACCCGCTCATGTAGAGCACCCGGATGTCGGGCCGGCGCGCGCGCGCCTCGCGCGCTAAGGCGAGGCCGTCCATGCCCGGCAGCATGATGTCGGTGAGCAGCAGGTGCACCGGCCCCTGGTGCTGCTCCAGCTGCCGCAGGCCCGCCTCGGCGGTTGGCGCGAGCAAGAGGCTGTAGCCGAGCCGGGTGAGGCTCTGCCCTGCCGCGCTCATCACCAGCTTGTCGTCCTCGACCAGGAGGATTGTTGCCGAGCCGGTGGCGGGCGCGGTGTCTTCGGGCGGCCGCTCGGCCTCGCCGTGCCGGGAGCGCGGCAGGATAAGATCGACCGTCAGCCCGCCGCCGGGATTCGGTGCCAGGTCGAGCCGGCCGCCCGCCGTTTCCGCGACCTCGATGCCCAGCCGGATGCCCAATCCCTCGCGGGTGCCCCGTCCCCGCACCGCGCCGGCCAGCGCGCGGCTCACGTTCTGAGCGGTGTCGCTGACGGAGAGACGCACGTACTCACCGGCGGGCAGGCCTTCGGGATTGGCGACATTGGCGGTGCTGACGCGCAGCACGCCCTGCTCCCGCATGGCGTGCACGGCGTCGATCACGAGGGCGAGGAGCACTTCCTCGAGCTTTCCGGTGGGAAGCTCGACGCGCCACAGCCCCGCCGACTGCTGGTAGGCGATGTCGATGTTCGAGCTCGTCAGGCGCCGCAGCAGCGGCTCCATGTCGGCGAGCATGGCGTTGATGCCGAACACTGAGGTGTTCATGACTGGCTCCTGAATGGAATCCAGAATCTGGAATCTGGACGACTGCGTGCCCTTCGACGGCCATCGTGGGGCACGCCATCGTCTCAGAGTCTAGACTCTGGATTCCTGCATGCGCCTGACGATTTCCCCCGCGACGCGGACCGCCTCCCGCATGGACGATGGGTCCGCGAGCCCCTTTCCCGCAATGTCCATCGCGGTCCCATGGTCGGGCGAGGTGCGCGGCACCGGCAGGCCGAGCGTCACGTTCACGCCCTGCCCGAAGCTCGCGACCTTGATCGCCGTCATGCCGACATCGTGGTACGGCGCGAGCACGGCGTCGAACTCGCCGCGCATCGCGCGCACGAACACGGTGTCGGCGGGCAGCGGGCCTGCCAGGTTATTGGCCCTCGCAGCCGGCTCGAGCACCAGCTGCTCCTCGTGCCCGAAGAGGCCGCCCTCGCCGGCGTGCGGGTTCACCGCGCAGAGCGCCAACCGCGGCTGCGCGATGCCGAACCAGTCGCGCAGGCCGGCGCGGGTGACGTCGGCGATGAGGGCGATGCGCTCGGGGGTCAGGATCGCGAGCGCGTCGCGCAGCGAGATATGGGTGGTGACGAGGACGACGCGAAGCTTGTCGGACGCGAGCATCATCGCGACCCGGGGCGCGCCGGTGAGATCGCGCAACAGCTCGGTGTGGCCAGGCACGCGGTAGCCGGCGGCGTTCAGGGCCCGCTTGTCACCGGGGGCCGTCACGATGGCGTCGATCTCGCCGTTCTTCCAGAGCTGGACCGCCTTCTCGACGGCGAGCCCCGTCAGCGCGCCCGCGCGCTCCAGGTCATCCCGTCCTGCGGTCCCCCCGTCCCACCGTCCCACGCCGTCCGTACGCACGCCATCCGGCAGCCCGCCGAGCCGGTCGTCGGGACCGATCACCCGCGCCTCGATGCCCTCCATCGGCAGCACGGCGCGCACGATCTCCGGGCCGATGCCCCGGGGGTCGCCGAGAGTGATTGCGAGACGAGGGAGTACGGTGCCTCGCACTGCCTTTACAATCGCATGTCCACGTACGTCTGCCGCTTGAGATCGTCGAGCAGGTTCTTCAGGCCCTTCTGCTCGATCAGGCGCTGGCGCACCTGGTCGCGCACGTCCTCGAAGGTGGGCAGGCGCTTGGCCTGCACGTCGGTGATGCGCGCCAGCATCCAGCGGGTGCGTTCGGGCGGATCGGCGGCGAGGGGCGCCGGGCCGACCACCTGGTCTTTGGTGACCTGCGCGAGCGCTCCGGCATATCCCGCCGGCATCGAGTCGCGGTTGGTAGGACCGACGACGCGGGGCTCGTTGGAATCGCTGTAGATCCGGGCCAGCGAGTCGAAGCTGGCGCCGGCGTGCAGCAGGACGGCGAGCGAGTCGGCGATGGCGCGCGCGGCCGCCTGCTCCACCGCGGTCACCCGGGGCGTGAAGAGGATGTGCCGGGCCTTGATCTCGCCCGTCTGGACCCGCTCCACCAGGATGATGTGGTAGCCGTAGTCGGTTCGGACCAGAGGCGAGATGATGCCGGGCCGGAGGTTGAAGGCGACCTCCTCGAACTGTCGCACCATCGTCCCGCGGCGGAAGAAGCCGAGGTCGCCACCGTTTTCCTTCGATCCGGGATCGTCGCTGAAGCGCCGCGCCGTTTCGGCGAAGTTGGCGCCGTGCTCGAGCGCGGTGCGCACCGAGTCCGCCAGCCGGATCGCCTCGGCGCGCGCTGCGTCGCTGGCCCGAGGCGTCACGATGATCTGCCGGAAGGTGATCGTCGGGGGCAGGCTGTCCAGCTGGTTGCTGCGCGACGCGATGGTGAAGAACTCGCGCATCTCGGCGTCGCTGAGCGTGCCGGGGCGCAGCTTGCCGTCGCCCCGCATTTTCTGGACATAGCGCGAGCGGTAGTTCTCGCGGCGGGACTGGTCGCCGAGATAGCGGCGGTACTCCTCGACGGTGCCGAGCCCGGCGCCCTGGAGCGCGGCGGTGAATTCGGCGTCGGTGCGGAACTGCCCGCGGACGCCGCGGAACTGCTCGTCCACGGCCCCCTGGATTTCCGATTCGCTCACCGTGATGGTGGTGTCGCGGCGGGCCTGCTGGTAGAGCACTTCGTCGTCCACGAGCTGCTGGAGGAATTGCCGCTGGAGCGTGAGCACCGCGGCGCTGTCCTCCGGGATGCGCATCCCCTGCGCGCGCGCCTGCTGGAGCCGCTCGTTGACTTCGGACATGAGGATCGGAGTGTTGCCGACGACGGCGACGACGCGGTCAATGAGCTCGGTTGTTCGCGCCGGCTCCTGTGCCTCGGCGGACCGGCGGACCGGCGGTACGGCGGTAAGAAACGCCAGCGCGCCGACGATGCTCCAGCGGCGCGCCAGGAAACGTACCGCCGTACCGCCATACCGCCGTACCGCCTTCATCTAGCGAATGGTCCTGAGCGGAGGACCACCGGGCTGGCCCGGGTCGCCGGGGCGGCCGACCGGCGGGCCATTCGGCGCCGGCTGCATCGGGTTGGCGGCCGGGGGCGTCTCGGGGCCGCGCAGGGTGCGGGCGCGTTCGAGGGCGCGGTCCACGCCGGCGGCATTGATCTTCCAGGGCGACTTGGCGCGCAGGATATCGGCCAGGAACGGCGGCACCGCGAAATACTGGCGCGAGCCGGGCGCGTTGGTGATGGCGGTGAAGTACGCATCCACCCGCCGCGCCGCGGCCGCTTCCCTGCCGCCGTGGCTGGTGTCGGCCGCGAGGGATTCGGGGCTGATGCCGACGCCGTTGCGCATCTGCGCGATGTCGTCGCGAAAGCGCTGGCGCAGCGAGTCGCGCGTGCCGGGCGTCATCCGGACATGGTGCGCGCGGGCCGCGGTGACGATCATCTCGTTGCGCGCGATGCTCTTCACGAACTCGGTCAGCGTGGAATCCGGCGCGCCGCCGATCTGGCCCAGCGTCTGCGGCGGATAGGCCTGGAGCCAGTGCGCGAACTCGCGCTCAGTCAGCTCGCCGCCCCGCCACGATGCCATGGTGCGGCTGCGGTTCTTCGAGGCGCGCAGGTTCAGCGCCGCCGCCTTCACGATGGCGGGCGCGCGGCTCACGACGGTGATGCCGGTCTTGTTGGTCAGGCTATCGAGGAAGAGCGAGTCGGCCCGGCCGGCCAGCACGTCCTCGAGGTGCGCCGCGAAACTGTCGCGCACCTGCGCGAGCGGCGGGCGGTAGAGGATGTGATAGCCGAACGCCGTCTCGACGAGGTTGGGCGTCAGTTCACCGGGACGCAACGCGAAGGCGGCGTCCTCGAAGGGCTTCACCATCTGGCCGCGGCCGAACA
>JAYTEN010000182.1:0-5769 GCA_043735145.1 Gemmatimonadota bacterium
GCTGGCGCCGGTGGTGGACGGGATGATGCTGACCCTGGCGCCGAGCGCGGGGGAGCGGGCGTGGGATCTGGATGAAGTGGGGGAATGGGCGATGGGGAATGGGGAATCGGGAATGGGCAATCGGGTGCGGGTGATTGCGAGTCTCGATGAGGCGCTGGCGGCGGCTCGGGCCGCCGGCGGGACGGTGCTGGTGACGGGCTCCTTCCACACCGTTGGTGACGCGATGGCGCGGCTTCCGGGCTACTCGCCAGTCGAATAGCGGGATACATTTCGCGGCTCATGTCGGACCTTTCCTCGCTGCCCGGATTTCGCGACGCCTTCCCCGATGTTTTCGCCCGGCGGCGGCGGATCTTCGCGGCCTGGCGGGACGTCTGCGCGCGCTACGGCTTCGAGGAATACGACGGGCCCCCGCTGGAGCGGCTCGAGCTGTACACCCAGAAGAGCGGCGACGAGATCGTCGGCCAGCTCTACCATTTCACCGACAAGGGCGGGCGCGAGGTCGCGCTGCGGCCCGAGATGACCCCGACGCTGGCGCGCATGGTCGCCCAGCGCGCCGGGGCGCTGCGCAAGCCGATCCGCTGGTTCAGCATCCCGCAGCTGTTCCGTTACGAGCGGCAGCAGCGCGGCCGGCTGCGCGAGCACTGGCAGCTGAACATGGACATCATCGGCGAGGCGGGCACGCTCGCGGACGCCGAGATCATCGCCGCGGCGATCGACATCATGCGCGCCCTGGGCTTTGGCCCGGGAGACGTCCGGGTGCGGCTGAGCGACCGCCGGGTGCTGGTAGAAGCGCTCACCAGCGGCATGGGCGTGCTCGAGACGGAGATCGACGGCGTCCTGTCGGCTTTCGACCGGTACGAGAAGTCGCAGGAGGCGGCCGAGGCGGCGATCGCGGCGGTCGTCGGCGATCCGGCGCGCGCCCACAAGGTGATCGCCTTCGCGGCCACCCTCGGCGATGCGCGCAGTCTCCTCGAGCTGCCGGGGGCGTCGCACCTGAAGGAATGCCTCGCGCACCTCGAGGCGATGGGCCTGCGCGATTTCGTCGACGTGGATTTTCGCATCGTGCGCGGGCTGGCGTACTACACGGGGATCGTCTTCGAGCTGTTCGACGCGGGCAAGTCGCTGCGCGCCATCTGCGGGGGCGGGCGGTACGACAACCTGCTGAAGCAGATCGGCGGCGTGGATCTGCCGATGGTCGGCTTTGGCATGGGCGACGTGGTGATGGGCGAGCTCATCGAATCGCGCGACGGTCCACCGGCGGCGGATGCGTCGTGCGAGGTCTTCGTGGTGCGGGTGGGCGAGGACGACGTGCCCGTGATGCTGGACGTCGTGCACGTCCTGCGGGAGCGCGGCCTCCGGGTGGAGTACGCGCTGCGCCACATGGCGGTCGGCAAGCAGCTCGAGCTGGCGGGAATCCGGGGCGCGACACACGCGGTGGTGATCGGGCCCGATGAGCGGGCGATGGGTGAAGTCGTTGTCCGGGAGTTGCAGACGAAGGGCGAGACTCGCCTGAGCCGGGAAGCGTTGAGAGGATTTGCCTTTCCAACGCACTACGCACTACGCACTACGCACTACGCACCAGTAAGGGAGCAGACGTGAGCACCGGATCCGGCATCACCCCGCGGTCGAAGGACTTCAGCGCCTGGTACAACGAAGTGATCATGAAGGCCGAGCTGGCGGACTACTCGCCGGTGCGCGGCTGCATGGTCATCCGGCCCAACGGCTACGCCATCTGGGAGCTCATGCAGCGCGCCCTGGACGACATGTTCAAGGCGACGGGGCATCGCAACGCCTACTTCCCGCTCTTCATTCCCAAGTCGTTCCTGGCGAAGGAAGCCGAGCATGTCGAGGGGTTCGCGCCCGAAGTGGCGGTGGTCACCCACGCCGGCGGCAAGGAGCTCGACGAGCCGCTGATCATCCGCCCGACCAGCGAGACGATCATCTACGCGATGTACGCGAAGTGGATCCAGTCCTACCGCGACCTCCCGCTGCTCATCAACCAGTGGGCCAACGTGGTGCGGTGGGAGTTGCGCACGCGGCTCTTCCTGCGCACCACCGAGTTCCTCTGGCAGGAGGGCCACACCGCGCACGCCGACGAGGCCGACGCCGAGCGCGAGACGCTCCAGATCCTCGGCATCTACCGGAAGTTCGCCGAGGAGTGGATGGCGATGCCGGTCCTCACCGGCCGGAAGACCGACGGCGAAAAGTTCGCCGGTGCCCTGCGGACCTACGCCATCGAAGCGCTGATGCAGGACAACAAGGCGCTCCAGGCGGGGACCTCGCACAACCTCGGCCAGAACTTCGCCAAGGCCTTCGACGTGAAGTACCAGACCGCCGCGGGCGGACTCGAGTACGTGTGGAATACGTCGTGGGGGGTGTCCACGCGCCTGGTCGGCGGCCTGATCATGACCCACGGCGACGACACCGGGATCATCTGTCCTCCGAAGCTCGCGCCGACGCAGGTGATCGTGGTGCCGATCTGGAAGACCGACACCGAGAAGGCCGCGGTGATGGAGGTCTGCGAGAAGGCCGTGGCCGCGCTGCGCGGCATCGGCATCCGGGCCGACTGCGACGGGCGCGAGAATGTGAAGCCCGGCGCCAAGTACTGGGAGCACGAGTCGCGCGGCGTCCCGCTGCGGCTCGAGGTCGGGCCGCGCGATGTGGGCCAGGGCCAGGTCATGGCGGCGAAGCGCACGGGGGGCAAGATGCCGCTGCCCCTTGTCGGCCTGGTGGAGCAGGTGCGCAACCTGCTCGACCACATCCAGACCGAGCTATTCGAGAAGGCCAGGCAGCAGCGCGAGCAGGCATCGAAGCGCAACGTGACGAAGGACGAATTCCTGGCGCAGATGGCGGGCGAGGGCGGCTTTGCCTACGGTGGCTTCTGCGGCAGCACGCAGGACGAGGCCGAGATCAAGGACCAGACCAAGGCCACGATCCGGGTGCTGCCTGACGAGGAGTTCCGGACCAGTCCGGCGCCGGCCACCTGCATGTGGTGCGGCAAGGCCGCCCAGACGGAAGCGGTGTGGGCGAAAGCGTACTGACGTCCGGGGGCGTCCGCCTCGCGAGCATCGCGGAAGCCGTGGGCACGCCCGCGTACGTCTACAGTGCCGAGGCCATCCGCGCGCAGTATGCCGCGCTCGATCGAGCGCTGGCGCCGGTGCCGCACCGCATCTGCTACTCGGTCAAGGCGAACGGCAGTCTCGCCATCCTCGGCCTGCTGAAGAGCCTGGGGTCGGGTGTCGATATCGTCTCGTCGGGCGAGCTGGCGCGCGCGCTGGCGGCCGGCTTCGGGGGCGCCGACGTGGTGTTCAGCGGCGTCGGCAAGACGGCCGACGAGATGCGCGCCGCGCTGGACGCCGGCGTGGGCATGATCAACGTGGAAAGCGAGGAAGAGCTGACGCTGCTCGCCGAGGTCGCGCAGGCGGGGGGGCGCACCGCGCCGGTGGCGATCCGCGTGAACCCCGACGTGCAGGTGGACGTGCATCCCTACACGGCGACCGGCGCCAAGGGGATGAAATTCGGCGTGCCGTTCGACGAAGCGCTGGCGCTGTCGTTGCGGGCCGCGCGTACCAGGGGCCTCGCGCTGACCGGCCTCGCCATGCACATCGGCTCGGGCATCACGCAGGCCGCGCCGTTCGTCGAGGCGGTGGTCAAGGTGCTCGAGCTGGTGGACGGCATCCGCAAGGCGGGGGTGACGTCGCTCGCGCGCCTCGACCTCGGCGGCGGCCTGGGGATTCGGTACCAGGAGAGCGATGCGCCGCTGGGCGTGCAGGAGTACGCCGACGCGGTGCTGCCGCACGTCGCGGCGTCGAGGCTCATGCTGGTGGTGGAGCCGGGGCGGTTCATCGTCGGCAACTCGGGCGTGCTGCTGACGCGGGTGCTCTATCGCAAGAAGTCGGGCGGGAAGATGATCGCCGTCATCGACGCCGGGATGACCGATCTCATCCGGCCGAGCCACTACCAGGCGTGGCACGACATCGCCGTGGATGGGGGCGAGGGACGCCCGATCGTGGCGTACGACGTAGTGGGCCCGATCTGCGAGAGCGGCGATTTCTTCGCGCTGGGCCGCGAGCTGCCGGAGCTGGAGCAGGGCGACCTGCTCGCGGTGCAGGGCGTGGGCGCCTACGGGTTCGTGATGACGTCGATGTACAACGCGCGGCCTCGCCCGCCCGAGGTGCTGGTGGATGGCGGGCGGTTCGGCGTGATCCGCGAGCGGGAAACGGTTGAAGAGCTGATGCGAGGGGAAATCCTGGAGCCCACTTGGCGACTTGGCGACTTGGCGACTAGTCGTTCAGGCGACTTGGCGACTGGTCGTTCAGGCGACTTGGCGACATCTCTCCCATGAGTGAGTCCCAGAGAATTCTCATCCTGGATTTCGGCTCGCAATTCACGCAGCTGATTGCCCGTCGCGTGCGCGAGGCCCACGTCTACAGCGAGATCCACCCGCCGACGCGCGACCTGGCGTGGATCAAGGCCTTCAATCCCATCGGCATTGTGCTGTCGGGCGGCCCCAACTCCGTCTACGACGACGGGGCACCGACGACCGACGCGGGCGTCTTTGAGCTCGGCATTCCGGTCCTCGGCGTCTGCTACGGCATGCAGCTCATGGCGCGACTGACGGGCGGCAAGGTCACGCCCGCCGGAGAGCGCGAGTACGGCCGCGCCGAGCTGGAGGTCGTGGCCGGCGACGACCTGTTCGCGGGGTTCGACGTCGGCACGAAGACCACGGTCTGGGCGTCACACGGCGACCGCGTCGATCTCGCCGCCGACTCGTTCGTCTGTCTCGCGAAGAGTGCCAACGCGCCGATGGCCGCATTCCGGCACCGGAGCAAGCCGCTTTACGGCGTACAGTTCCACCCCGAGGTGGTGCACACCGCCCGCGGCGCCGAGCTGTATCACAACTTCCTGTTCCGGATCTGCGGCGCGAAGCCGACGTGGACGCCGGGGCATTTCGTCGATCGCGCGGTCGAGACGATCCGGGCGCAGATCGGCGAGCGGCGGGCGATCTGTGGTTTGTCCGGCGGCGTGGACTCGGCCGTCGCGGCGGCGCTGGTCTACAAGGCGATCGGCGACCGGCTGACGTGCATCTTTGTCGACCACGGCCTGCTGCGCGCCAACGAGCGCGCCCAGGTCGAGCGCACCTTCCAGAACGAGCTGGGCGCCGACCTGCGGGTCGTGGACGCTTCCGCTCTCTTCCTGGGCAAGCTCGCCGGGGTGGACGATCCGGAAGAAAAGCGGCGCATCATCGGGCACACCTTCATCGACGTGTTCGAGGAAGCGGCGAAGCATGTTGACGGTGATGTCGGTTTCCTGGTGCAGGGGACGCTGTATCCCGACGTGATCGAGAGCTTCTCGCCGCGCGGCGGCCCGTCGGTCACCATCAAGACCCACCACAACGTGGGCGGGCTGCGGCCCGACCTGCCGTTCGCCCTGACCGAGCCGCTGCGCGAGCTGTTCAAGGACGAGGTGCGCCAGGTGGGCCGCGAGCTGGGGCTGCCCGAGGACATCGTCCGCCGGCATCCCTTTCCGGGTCCGGGCATGGCGGTGCGGGTCCTGGGGCCGGTGGACGCCGAGCGGGTGGCCACGCTCCAGAAGGCGGACGCCATCTATCTCGAGGGGATTCGCGAGGCGGGGCTCTACGACCAGATCTGGCAGGCGTTCGCGGTGCTACTGCCGGTGCGGTCGGTGGGGGTGATGGGCGACTTCCGGACCTACTCGAACGTGGTGGCGTTGCGGGCGGTGACCAGCCTCGACGGCATGACGGCGGAC
>JAYTEN010000183.1:0-2123 GCA_043735145.1 Gemmatimonadota bacterium
ATGGCGGGGCGAAGCTCGATAGGCGCGTTCGTCATGGTGGTTTCTCCCAATGGTCGGCGCCGCGACCTCGTGGCCGTCTCCCCGCCGACGAAACAAGAATGCCTCAACGGGCCTCGCGGGAGGATCGGTGAACACCCGTCCAGCGCCTGCGGCTTGGCCCTGCCGCCGTGTCAGGCTTTCCTCACCAGCCCACGAAACGGACCGCAGGAAGGACCACACAAGCCGCGCACGAGGAAGCGGCATTCGTTGATATGGCCGTTGTTTCGCCGGGCCTAGCCTTGATCCCGTCGGCCGGAAGTGCACGCGGCCGCCCGAACAACGGACGACGGGAGCAGCGCGAATGGCACATCGGAACGGCCTCGGATCCACCCTGCGCAGCGCGAGTCATGGCGTCGCGGTGATGCTCCTTCTCATCGCCACCCAGGCGTCCGCGGCCAAAGCGCAGACCGTTTCCCGCATCGATGCATTGCTGGCCGCCGACTCGCTCGGCGCCGCCTCGCGCGCAGCCGACCTGCTGATAGGCGATCCGTCCATTCCCGCCGCGCAGCGCGCGAGCGTCGCCAATCTGTTCGGCCGCTTCGCCGTCGCGGATGATGCCGACGTCTCCCGTGACCTCGGCCCGGGCACGGCCGCTGCCCTCACCCGGCTCGCCGCCGGTGCCGTTCCCGAAGCGCTCGAGAACGTCGAAGCGGGCCTCGCCCGCAGACCCGGCCACGGCTCGGCGCTGCGCGCGATCACCGAGCTCGGCTTCGGCGAACGTGGCACGGGGCCCGCCTTGCGCGCCACGACCGATGACCCCGGCATGCTCCTCCTCGTCAATATCGCGGCGCGCGACACCGCCGGCGTGCGCGAGGTCGTGGGAGTGATCGACGCCGCGCGCGCCCGGGTGTCGTTGCGCAATCTTCCCCCGCCCGTGGCGCTCGCCGAAGCGGAGCTGTTCCTCGGCGACTCGGCGGCGGCGCTCGCGCGCCTGCTCGCCTTCGACGCGTCATGGACGCGCATGGAACGCACCGTCTCCTGGGGTGCCGCGCAGAACGGCTGGCTCCTGGGCCGCGCCTGGCTGCTCCTCGGCGACGTCGCACTTGCGATGGGACGCCGCCCCGAGGCGGCGCGCGCCTACGGCCGCGTCATCGCGCTGTGGGAGCATGGCGACGCCGATGTGCAGCCCGCCGTCGGGCGCGCCCGCGCGGGCCTCGCGGCGACGCGCGACGGCGCCGGCGCATCGATCCCGTCGGCCTCGGCCGGGTTCGCGGCCCTGGGCCCCGCGCTGGACGCCGACGTGCGCGTTCGCTATGACGCCGTGCTGTGGATGCAGCCGCGCGTCGGCGCCGACATGGGCGGCCGGCCGCTCGCGCGCCTCGGCTTCGTCACGACGGAAGGCACGCTGCGCACGCCGGGCGGATTCGCCGCCCTGCAGACGTACGACTCGGTGATGGTGGACATGCCGCTGCTGGACGCGCTCGGAGACCAGGGCCTCGCCATCCGTCGCCAGATCCAGGCATCGGCCGGCGCCATGACGGCGCGGACCGATGCCGATTCGCTCGGCCGGACGACCCGCCGCACCCTGCAGACTGATGCGCCGCTGCCGGAGGAACTACGATCGCTCCTCGAGCGCGGCATCGGCTTCGGCCCCATGTCGCTCACCCTGCCCACGCAGGCGCGCGCCATGAAGCCAGGAGATGAATGGACCGATGTGATCGCCGTCGCCATCCCCGGCGCAGTCACGACCCTGCCGATGCGCGCGACCTGGCGCCTCACGAGAATCGGCATGGTGGGCGGCCGGCGCATGGCATTCATCACGCTCGACGCGACGACCCGCGGCGCCCAGGCGCGGGCCGCCGGCGACCGCGTCCAGGCGACGCTCACCGGAGAGCTGGTACGCGACCTCACGACCGGTGCGACGCTCCGCCTCGCGGCCAGCCTGCGCGCCACGGTGTACGCCGCGAACGGCGACGCCACGCCCGTCAGGGTCCTGCTCACGGCGCTTCGGGAAGCCGCGCCGGAGCCGGCCAGCCTCGCGATGCGGTAGTCGTGTAGGGCTTCCCCCTCAGCGCTCAGGGGTCGAGGCGCACGAGGGGAGACGGCCGGGACCGGTGTTTTGACGATGGCGCGTGCGCGATCTT
>JAYTEN010000184.1:0-5551 GCA_043735145.1 Gemmatimonadota bacterium
CCGCTGCCGAATTCGGCGAGGTAGATGCCCGCGCCGATGCCCACCGGCACGCCGATCGCGCAGGCGAGCCCCACGATCATCAGCGTGCCGACGATCGCGTGCGCGAATCCGCCGCCCGATTCGCCGAGGGGCACCGCCGACCTGGTGAAGAAATTCCAGTCGAGCGACCCCGCGCCTTTCACCAGCAGCATGCCGAGAATCGCGGCGAGGGGCAGCACCGCGAGCGCGGCGGCGCCGTAGGTCGCCCCGGTCATCAGGGCGCCGAAGATGCGGCGGCGGGCGGAGCCGGCCATCAGACGGCCGAGCTTCCCGCGGCCGAGCCGCGCGCGACGCGCCAGATCAGCCAGCGCGCGCAGGCGTTCACGATGACGGTGATCGTGAACAGCGCGAGGCCCGCGTAGATCAGGGCCGAGAGGTGCATGGTGGACGCCGCCTCGGCGAATTCGTTCGCGATCGCGGCGGCGATGGTGTAGCCCGGCTGCGTCAGCGAGAGGGACACCTCGTGCCGGTTGCCGATCAGCATCGTGACGGCCATCGTCTCGCCCAGCGCGCGGCCGAGGCCGAGGACGATGGCGCCGAAGATGCCGGCGCGGCCGTACGGGAGCACCACGGTCCACACGGCTTCCCAGCGCGTGGCGCCGAGGGCGAGGGCGGCCTCGCGCTGGGACGACGGCACCGCGAGGAGCACCTCGCGCGAGACCGCGGCGATGTAGGGCAGGCACATGATGGCGAGGATGGTGCCGCCGGCGAGCACCGACGGGCCGTAGAAGGCGCCGCTGAAGAGCGGCAGCTTGCCGAGGACGGGGCGCAGGACCGGCCACAGGACGTCGCGCAGCAGCGGGATGAGGACGAACATGCCCCACAGCCCGTAGATCACGCTCGGCACGCCGGCAAGCAGCTCGACCATCGTGGCGACCGGCGCGCGCAGGCGGCGGGGCGCGAACTCGGTGAGGAAGATCGCGACGCCTAACGCGAGCGGCACGGCGATCACCAGGGCGACCAGCGACGAATACAGGGTGCCGAAGATCAGGGGCAGCGCCCCGAACTTTCCGGCGACCGGGTCCCAGACGCTGTTGACCAGGAATCCGGGGCCGAAGGCCTTCATCGCCGGCCAGGCGCCGACGACCAGCTCGCCCAGGATGATGATCAGCAGCAGCGGCAGCGTCGACGCGAGCAGCGCCAGGACAACGCGATAGGCGGCGTCGCCCCGGCTGACGGCACGCAGCTCGTGCCAGCGGCCCTCCGCGGGGAGCGAGCCGCTGGCACGAGGCATGACGGGTGTTCCTGCCGACACGCTGATTTCTGCTAGCGGCGCCGGGCGCCGGCTCCGAAGTTGGCGGGGAGCACCGGGCGCCCGCCCGACGTCACCGACCTGAGGCGGGCCTCGATGAGCGGGACGACGGGGGCCGGCAGGGCGGCATAATCGAGGGCGTTGGCGAAGCGCTGGCCGTCGTGCGTCGCCCACCAGGCGAACTCGAGCAGCGCGCGGGCCTTCACCGCGTCGCCGATGGTCTTCGGAATCAGCAGCCAGGTGAACGACGCGATCGGGTAGGCATCGGCGCCGGCCGCATCGGTGATCGAGATGCGGAAGTCGGTATCCGGGGTAAAGGTGGCGCTGGCGGCGGCCGCGGTCGTCGAGGCGAGTGACGCCTGGATGAACGCGCCGGAGCGGTTGCGCACGGTGCCGAAGGCGATGTGGTTCTGCACGGCGTAGATCAGCTCGACGTACCCGATGGAGCCGGGCGTGCGGCTGACGGTGCTGGCGACGCCGGGATTCCCCTGGCCGCCGAGGCCGACGGGCCAGCTCACCGCGGTGCCTTTGCCGACGCGGGTGCGCCAGTCGGGGCTCACCTTGGAGAGGTAGTCGGTCCAGATGTAGGTGGTGCCGGAGCCGTCGGAGCGGTGCACGACGAGGATGTCGGCGTCGGGCAGGCTCACGCCGGCGTTCAGGGCGACGATGCGGCTGTCATTCCACTTCGTGATCTGGCCGAGGAAGATGCCGGCCAGCACTTCGCCGGAAAACTTCAGCTGGGTCCTCACGCCGGGGATGTTGTACGTCGGCACCACCGAACCCATCACCGTGGGGATGTGCAGCACGTTGCCGCCTACCGCGGTGATCTGGGAATCGTTCATCGGGCCGTCGGAGGCGCCGAAGTCGACGGTGTGGTCGGAGAACTGCCGGATGCCGCCGCCCGAGCCGATGGAGGCGTAGTTGATCTGCATGTTGGGGCGGACCGAGGCGTACTCGAGCACCCACTTGGAGTAGATCGGGTACGGGAAGGTCGCGCCGGCGCCGGTCAGGCGGATCTCCTGCGCCGACGCTGCGCCGGCGAAGAGTCCCATCCCGAGGGCGGCCGCGAGGCCGATGGTGCGGGTACGTCGCATATGTCTTCGCTCTCCCTGATGCCTAGAAGGTGAACTGCGTATGGAAATACAGCTGCTGCCGGGCGGCGTACGCGGCGTAGCTGGTATTAGCGTTAGGCAGGCTCGCCGTACCGGGAGCGAAGCCGCTCTGGTAGGAGATGCCGTCGTAGTCGGCCATGAGCCGGACGTTCGGCGTGAGCTGATACGAGACACCGGCGATCACGCGCGTCTGCTTGTCGGACGCGGTGGCGGACGCGGTGTTCGGGTCCACCAGGTCCACGCGGCCGATGAACGACACCCGCGTCGCCGGCACGTGGTAGACACCGAAGGCGCTGATGACCTGGCCGCTGCGCGCGGTGAGCGGGCCCACGGCGCCGCCGCTGACGGTGGTGTTGCCGCCGGTGATGCTGTCCTTCGTCGCCGCGAACTCGGCGGCGAGGGTCAGGTCGGCGGTGCGGTAGGAGACCATGCCGATGAAGCGCCGGCGCTGGCCACCCGAACCCGGCATGCCGAGCTGCGCGTAGGCGGTGAGGCGCAGGCCGCCGACGCGGGTCATGTCATTGGTGTTCGTCAGGCGGTACGAGGCGCGGGCCATGAAGTCCTTGCGCTGGTCGCTCAGGCCGCCGTTGTAGTTCTCGCCGTTGTAGATGCCGGCCTGGAAGTTCAGCTGGTCGGTGTTCCACTTGCCGTCGACGCCGAGGCCGAAGTCGGAGGACGACATGTAGCCGTTGCGGTCCATCGCCACGGTGCCCTGCATGCGGTAGTCCCACATCGCCTCTTCCCAGTCGATGAAGGGCGTGTGCATCTGGCCGATCTTGTAGGTGAGGTGGCTGCTGTCGGGCGTCCAGGCGACATAGGCGTACTTGAGGCGGAATACCCTGGACCCCGGGATGTTGCTCGCGCCTGTCACGCTCGGCGCGAAGATGTCGGCCGTCACGCGGGTCACGATGCCGCCGGGCAATCGGCCGTTCACGTTGATGTAGGCGCGCGTGATGTCGAAGTTGTTGACGTGCTGGATCGAGCTGTCGGCCGTGAGCGTGTCCTTGGCGAGGGCGAAGCCGTACTGGACATAGCCGACGCCGCTGATGGTCACCTGTGCCTTCGCTTCCGAAGCTGGAAGGCCGAAGGCCAGAGCGGTCGCAATCGCGATGGCGAGAAGTCGGGCGACGGGGTGCACGGTCCGCATCTGTTCAGCTCCAGGGTTGGTCAGTTGAAATCGACGCACGCATGAATGCACGCTGGCCTCCGTAACAGGGAGATGGGGTTTGTGTAACGACGATGTAACGCCGCCGCGGCTCGGCAGGGCCGAGGCTCGGCAGGTCGGAAGCACGTTGTGTGGCACACTCCATATGACCCCCGGGCGGTCACGAACGCGTGACGCAAACGGCCCGATCGTGTAACGACCGGGCCGTGCTGCAGCCTTCGCGGCGACAACGTGGGGACGCTGCCGTCCGGGGTCATCCCGCGGGCTTGCCTCCGGTACGCAGGTAGTCGGCGAAGGCCGCCGGAAGGGTGCTCGCGCGGATCGCCGCCATCGTCGCGTCGACATCGTACTCGGCGCGGATGAACTCGACGCGAGCTCCCGTTGCATCGACATCGAGCAGCACGTAGCCCGCGCGCCAGTCGCCGTCCTTCGGGCGTCCAACGGAGCCGGTGTTCACGAAATGAATGCCCTCCACCACGCGGTGCCACGGCACGTGCGTGTGGCCGAACGCGATCACATCGCCGGCCTTGAGGCCCGCCAGCCGCGCCATCTGGCTGCAGAAGGCGTCGGGACGGTCCGCGGTCCAGTACACGGTGTTGAGCGTCGGGGTGCCGTGCACCAGGACGACGCGGGGGCCAGAGGCATGGCCGCCCAGGGGCAGCAGGTCGATGCGGAAGGGGAGCGCGGCGAGAAAGCGCCGGGTCTCCGGCGTCACGCGCGCGCGGGTCCAGGCATAGCTCTCGTGCGAAAGCGCCTCCTGCTGCGGGTCCTCGTACTTGCAGCCGCAGTGCTTGTAGCCGGTGCCGACGGTCGAATCGTAGTTGCCGGCGATGCCGCTGATGCCGCGCTCGCGCAGCCGCGCGACGGTCTCGTCGGGCCAGGGCGCGTAACCCACCAGGTCGCCCAGGTGATACGTCGCGTCCGCGTCGCCGCGGCGCGCGATGTCGGCAAGCACGGCGTCGAGGGCCGGCAGATTGGCGTGAATATCCGAGATCAGGGCGTAGCGCATCACGCGACTCCCGCCTCGGCGGGGAAGTACCGGCGCCGAAGCCACAGGGAGACGTACACCAGGCCGATGAGCGCGGGCACCTCGATGAGCGGTCCGACGACGGCGGCGAGCGCCTCGCCCGACGCGATCCCGAAGGTGCCGATCGCCACCGCGATGGCGAGCTCGAAGTTGTTGCCGGCGGCCGTGAACGATAGCGCGGCCGTCTGCTCGTAGGTGAGGCCCTGCGCCGCCGATAGCGCGAAGGCGACGCCGAACATCACCGCGAAATACACCAGCATCGGGATGGCGATGCGCAGGACATCGAGCGGCAGCTGCACGATCCGGCTGCCCTGCAGCGCGAACATCAGCACGATCGTGTACAGCAGGCTGAAGAGCGCAAGCGGGCCGATGCGCGGCGCGAAGACGCCGTCGTACCAGGTCGCGCCGCGACGGGCCACCAGCACCCGCCGGGTGAGAAAGCCGGCGAGCAGCGGCACTCCGAGAAACAGCAACACGCTCTTCGCGATATCCCACATGGATACGTGGAGCGTCGCAGTGTCGGCGCCGAGCCATCCCGGAATCACCGTGAGAAAGAGCCAGCCCAGGACCGAATAGGTGAGAATCTGGAAGACCGAATTCAGCGCGACAAGCACCGCCGCGAGCTCGGCCGATCCGCCGGCGAGCGTGTTCCAGATGAGCACCATGGCGATGCATCGCGCGAGGCCGACGATGACGAGGCCGTTGCGGTAGGCCGGCATGTCGGGCAGCAGCAGCCAGGCGAGCGCAAACATCAGCACCGGGCCGACGACCCAGTTCAGCGCGAGGGACGTGGTCAGCAGGCGCGGGTTTGCGACAGCGCGGCCGATGGACTCGTACCGGACCTTCGCGAGGACGGGATACATCATGCCGATCAGGCCGATGCCGATCGGTACCGACACGCCGGCCACTTTCACGCGGTCGAGCAGGGAGCCGAGTCCGGGAAAGACGCGGCCAAG
>JAYTEN010000185.1:0-1958 GCA_043735145.1 Gemmatimonadota bacterium
GAGAGGTACGAGTATTTGGAGAGCGGGACCACAAAGCGGCGCAGCACGATGACCAGCGCGAGCAGCCCCACCAGCACCGGCCACCCGGTGATGGACAGCGGCATCACCATGATCTGGGCCGTGAGCACCAGCCCACCCAGCACGGCGACGATGGTGGGATACCGGTTCACCACCGTCTCGATCGGCGGCAGCCAGGACTCTCCCGCGTTCCGCGTCATGCGACGACCCGCCCCGCGCCCATCGCGTCGCGAACATCCGCGAGCCACGCGAGTGCCGCGGCCGCGCCGCCCGGTTGCATGCGCTCGACCAGGGCGCTCCCCACGACGACGCCGTCGGCCAGCGCGGCGACCTCCGCCGCCCGGGCCGGCTCCGAAATCCCGAAGCCCACGGCGATGGGCAGGCTGGTCACGGCGCGCACCTCGGCGATGCGCGATGCCAGGGGGACGGGGGGAGCGTGGGACGGCGGGACGGGGCCCGCATTCGGGGTTGGTCCCATCCCCCCGTCCCCCTGTCCCACTGTCCCCCTTCCGGTGACCCCAAGCCTCGCCACGAGGTAGACAAATCCCTCGCTGGCCGCCGCCACGACGCGCAGCCGCTCCGGCGTGGTGGTCGGCGCGATGAGCCTGACGAGCGGCAGGCCGCTCGAGCGGAGCTCCGCTTCGACGGCGGGGTCGGCGCCGACGGGCAGGTCGGTGACCAGCACGCCGGCGGCGCCGGCGTCCCGGGCGCGCGCCGCGAACGCCGCGGGACCGAAGGCGAGAATCGGATTCAGGTATGAGAAGATGATCACCGGCACCGCCGGCCGCGCCGCGGCAAGGAGCTCGAGCGCCCCGGCCAGGGTCATGCCGGCGGCGAGCGCGGCGTGGCTGCTGGCCTGGATGACCGGGCCGTCGGCGACGGGATCGCTCCACGGAATGCCGAGCTCGACGATGTCGGCGCCCGCAGCGGCCGCGCCGGCGAGAAAGTCCCGCGTGGCACCGGCATCGGGGAACCCGGCGGTGATGTAGGGGATGAGCGCCGCCCGGCCGCGGGCGCGCACGGCGGCCCAGCGCGCCGCGAGCGGGCCGTCAGACAAAGTAGTCGGAGACCCGCACCCCGTACTTGTCGGGGTTGGTGACCTTGATGATCGTCCGCGTGAACTGCCCCTCGGCGTTCTGCTCCGCGAGGTCCGCGGTGAAGCCGGGATGGATCAGCACGCCTGACGAGTCGGAGATGACGCGCACCACCGGACGGTGCACGAACTCGACGCTGGGATTGGCGCCCTGCACCAGGCCCAGCTCGTAGGTGTCGAGGATGACCAGGGTGCCCGCCGGGTAGACGCCGATGAGGTTGATGAACGCCTTCACCAGCACCGGCTCGTAGCCGCGGCGCGGATTCTCCCACATTTCGCGCAGCACCTCGTCAGGCTGAAGCGGCGCCGTCTGGTAGGTGCGGCGGCTCGTGGCGGCGTCGAAGCCGTCGGCCACGGCGATGATCTTGGAGAAGATCGACATCCGCCGCGGGCGCACCGACTTCGGGTAGCCGGTGAGGTCGATCTTCATATGGTGCTCGTAGGTCCCGATCATCGAGCGATACGGGATTTCCCCGTAGCCGCGCAGGCCGAAGAGGGTCAGCACGCCCAGCCACGGGTGGGCCTGCATGATGCGCCACTCTTCGTCGTTGAGGCTGCCGTCCTTGTTCAGCACTTCGAGCGGCACGCGGCTCTTGCCCACGTCGTGGAAGAGCGCGGCCATCCCGAGGTCGTACAGCTGCAGCTTGTTGAGCCCGATCTTCCGGCCCAGCGCCACCGAGAAGATGCAGACGTTCACCGAGTGGGTGAAGGTGTAGTCGTCGTAGTCGCGCAGCGTGGTGAGGCCGATCAGCGACGTTTCGTCGGCGAGCACCTGGTCCACGATGGCCTGCACCGCGCGCTTGACCTTCTTCACGCTGGTCACGCGGCCCATGCGCACCGAGTTGAT
>JAYTEN010000186.1:0-16228 GCA_043735145.1 Gemmatimonadota bacterium
CGCATCCCGATGAACACGGCGTTCCGCATGGTGAACCCGGGCGACTCGATCATGTTCGAGTTCGAGGCGCGGGACCCCGGCGTCTTCATGGTCCACTGCGGCACCCCGCCGGTCCTGATGCACATCATGCAGGGCATGTACCTGCCGATCATCGTGGACCCCCAGGGCGGCTGGCCCGGCCATGCCGACAAGGAATTCGTCGTGGTGCAGAGCGAGTTCTACGCCGCCGCAGCGCATAACGGTTTCTCGGCGATGGACTTCGAGGCGGCCGCGCAGGCCCGCGCCTCGTACGTCACCTTCAACGGCCGCGCCAACCAGTACAAGGAACACCCCCTCCAGGTGGACGAGGGCGACCGGGTGCGGCTCTTCGTCGTGAATGCCGGCCCCAGCCTCAACAGCGACTTCCACATCGTGGGCGCGATCTTCGACCGCGTGTACGTCGATGGCAACATGCAGCGCCCGCTCGAAGGCGTGCAGACGGTCGTCGTGCCCGCCGGCGGCGGCGCGGTGTTCGAGACGACGTTCGAGCGCGGCCGGAGCGGCGAGGGCGTCTACGCCTTCGTGACCCATGCCTTCGCGGACGCGTCGAAGGGCGCCGTCGGCCTCATCCAGGTCGGCCATCCGCAGCTCGCTTCCATGCCCTCGCACTAGTTCACGGGCGAAAGACACTGCCATGCGCCGCATCATCGTTGCGCTCTTCGCCGGCCTCGTCCTCGCGCCCGCTTCGGCGGGCGCGCAGGGCGCGCGGTGGGTCTCCAGCCGGGACTCGGCCACTTCCCTCACCTTCTCGGGCCAGCTGCGGCTGCGCGCCGAGAGCTGGCGCGGCTTCGGCGCCGGCACGCCCGCGGCCGCCGACCTCGACGACGCGTTCGCGCTGTCGCGCCTCATGCTCCGCGGTGAAGCGCGCCTGCGCGGGCACTTCGCCGCCGTGGCCGAGCTCAAGAGCAGCCTCGCCGCCAGCCGCTCGCTGCCCGGCGGCAGCCGCCCCGCCGACGAGGACGTCGTGGACGTCCAGCAGCTCTATGCCGAAGTGATCGCGACCCCGGCGCGCGGCCGGGCGGCATTCCGCGGCGGCCGGTTCGACCTCGCGCTCGGTCGCGAGCGGCTCGTGAGTCCGCTCGACTGGACCAATTCGCGTCGCGCGTTCCAGGGTTTCGGCGCGCGGGTCGGCCGCGGGCCCTTCGAGGCGCAGGCCTTCTGGGTGCGCCCCATCAGCGTGCGCCAACGCCGGCCTAACGTTTCTGACACGCTGCGCGAGCTGTATGGCGTCCAGCTGAGCCGGGCCCTTCCCCGGCTGCGCGTCGAGGCGTACTGGCTCCGCACTGCCGCGGGCGCCGCGGCCTTCAACGGGACCGCCGGGCCGGAACGACGCCACACGCTGGGGGCGCGCCTCAGCGCTCCTCCCCTCGCCGGCCGTGCCGACGCGGACGTCGAAGCGGCGTGGCAGACCGGATCGGTCGGCGCGGCGCCGGTGCGCGCCTGGATGGTCGCATCGCAAGCCGGATGGTCGTTCCGCGGCGCGAGCGCGCCCCGCGTCTATGCCGGCCTCGACGTCGCCAGCGGCGACCGGGCCGCCGGCGGCAGCGTGCAGACCTTCAACCAGCTCTTTCCGCTGAGCCACGCGTACCTGGGCTACGCTGATTTTCACGGCCGGCAGAACGTGGTGGACGTGAGCGTCGGCGGAACGGTGCAGCCGGTGCGTGGCCTGGTGGTCCAGCTCGACGTGCACGACTTCGCTCGCGCCACCACCACCGATGCGGTCTACGCCGTCGATGGGGCGGCCAGCCGGCCCGCCGGCATCGGGCTTCCCTCGCGCGTCGGCTCGGAGATCGATCTCACGCTGCGGCGCGGCGGCCTCGCGCGCGGACACGTCGGCCTGCAGGCGGGCGCGAGCCGCTACTTCGCGGGACCGTTTCTGCGGCAGTCGGGACCCGCCCGCGACATCACCTGGGTGTACGCCCAGCTCACCGCCAGCTTCTGATGACGCGGGCGCCACGGAAGGGCCGTCCCCCGCTCTCCCGGGCTGCGGAAGACGCCTTGCGCGCCGTGCTCTTTCTCGCGCAACCGGGACGCTCGGGACAGGTGGGGGTCGAGACGATTGCGCAGGCCGTGGGTGTGCGCCCGAGCTATCTGTCGAAAACACTCCAGACGCTCGCCCGGACCGGGGTCCTGCATTCCGAACGTGGCCGGGCCGGCGGTTTCCGCCTTGCCGTCGCCGCGCGCGACCTGATGCTGACCCGGGTCATCGCGCCCTTCGACCAGCAAACCGAAACACGGCACTGCCTCCTCGGCGGCGCCGCCTGTACGGATCGGACCGCGTGCGCGGCCCATCATGCGTGGAAGCAGACGGCGGAGCAGATCGCGAAGTTCTTCCGCACCACGACGGTTGCCGATCTGCTGGAGCACCGCCACGACTAGGCGACTTGGCGACTAGGCGACTTGGCGACTTGGCGACTTCTAGGGATACAACCGGTAAAGCATCCGCGGGAACGCAATCATCTCGCGAATGTGCGGTGATCCGGTAATCCACTGCACCGTCCGCTCGAGGCCGAGCCCGAACCCCGAGTGCACGAAGGTGCCGTACTTCCGCAGGTCCAGGTACCACTGGTAGGACTCGACCGGGAAGCCGTGCGCCTCGATGCGCTCCTTCAGCTTGTCATGGTCGTCCTCGCGCTGGCTCCCCCCGATGATCTCCCCCAGGCCCGGCGCAAGGCAGTCGTCGCACAGCACGGTGCGCGGGTCGTCGGGGTTCTCCTTCATATAGAAGGCCTTCGCCTCCTTGGGATAGTTCATCACGAAGAGGGGACGATCCAGCCCTTCGGTGAGCTTCGCCTCGTCGTCGGCGCTGAGGTCCATGCCCCAGGTGACCTCGGACCCCATCCCCTGGAGCTTCGCCACCGCGTCGGTGTAGGTGATGCGATGGAACGGCGCCTGTACCGTTTCCAGCACCGACACATCGCGCTCCAGGTCGGCCAGCTCGGCCCGCCGCCGCTCCAGCACCCGCTGCACGATGAAGGAGACGAAATCCTCCTGGAGCCGCATGTTGGCGGCGGAATCGTTGAAGGCGACCTCCGGCTCCAGCATCCAGAACTCGGTCAGGTGGCGTCGCGTTTTGCTCTTTTCGGCGCGGAAAGTCGGCCCGAAGCAGTAGACTTGACCCAGCGCGGCGCACGCGGCCTCGAGATAGAGCTGGCCGGTCTGCGCGAGGTACGCGGTGCCGAGGTCGAAGTATTCGGTGGAGAAGAGGGTGCCGGCCGATTCGCCGATGCTGCCGGTGAGGATCGGCGTATCGACCCGGGTGAAGCCGCGCTCGTAGAAGAAATCCTGGATCGCCTGGATGACCTCGTGGCGGATCCGGGCGATCGCCACCTGGCGCTTGCTCCGCAGCCAGAGATGGCGATGCTCCATGAGATACGCGGTGCCGTGCTCCTTGGGCGTGATCGGGAAATCCACGCTGGCGCCCAGCACCTCGAGATGCTGCACCGTGAGCTCGACGCCGCTCTTCGACCGCGTGTCGGCGCGCACCAGGCCCTCGAGGCGCACCGACGTTTCCTGGGTCAGCTGGGCGAAGCGGTCCCACACCTCGGCCGGCACTTCGGCTTTGGCGAGGACGCCCTGGAGCTGGCCGGAGCCGTCGCGCATGACGACAAAGGCTATCTTGCCTGACGAACGGGTCGTGACGACCCAGCCCTGCACCGCGACGGTTTCGCCGACGTGGCCGGGAAGCTCGGAGATCGAATGACGAGTTGGCATAGGAGAACAGCGATGTTAGCCGGGCTGCTCGGCCTGGTCAACGCGTGCGCGAGCGGCCGGCGCGACGGACCGGCCCTCCAGGAGCGCGCCTGGCCGGCCTACCTGGGCAGCAGCGCCCGCGCCGGCGGCGCCGAAACGCTCGCGACCGACCCGCAGCCGATCTGGCGCGCGACCCTGGCCCGGGGGATCGTCGGGGCGCCCGCGCTCACCGAGGATGTCGTCGCCATCGGCCTCGCCGATCATCGCGTCGCGTTGCTGGAGCGGGCCACGGGCGCCGTCCTGTGGACGCGCCGGCTCCAGCTCGCCCTCGGCGCCGGGCCGCTCATCTCGGATGACCGGATCTTCATCGCCGAACAGACGCCAGGCGGGCGCGTCTATGCGCTGCGACTGACCGACGGCGCCACCATCTGGTCGGCGCGCGGCGGCGACAACGCCGCGCCCCTCGCCCTCACCGACTCGGCCCTGTACGTCGGCACGATCGAAGGCGGCGTGGCGCGGCTCGACCCGAAGACCGGCGCGCCGGCGTGGCGCATCCGGTTGCCGGGCGCGGTCCGGGCGGCGATCACGCCGGTTTTAGGTGGCGTGCTGGTCGCGACGGCGACCGACTCGCTCTTCCTGCTCGACGCCGCCACGGGTGCGGTGAAGGTGCGGCGCGCGGTACGCGGCGCGGTGCTCGCCGCGCCCGCGGTGGTCGATTCGGTCGTCGTCATCGGCACCAGCGCGGGCCGGCTCGAAGCGATCGACGCGGCGACGCTGCGCACGCGCTGGAGCCTCGAGCTCGGCGAGCCGATCGTCGGCAGCGTCGCGGCGTTCGGGGGAACGATCTACGCGCTGACCGGTCGCGGGACGCTGTCGATGGTCCCCCTCGCGGCGGCGCCATCGAACGCCCGCCGGGTCAGCACCGGCATCGTCGCGCGGGGCGGGCCGACGCCGACATCGCAGGGCGTATACGTGAGCGCGGTGAATGGCGAAATCGTGCTGGTGGATTCCACGGGCGCGAGAAAGTGGTCGGCGCGGCTGGAAGCGCCGGTGGTCGAGCCGGTGCTCGCCGACGCGCGCACCCTGATCGCCGTCTCGCTGCGCGGCGACGTGGTGGCGTTCCGATGACGCGCGCCGCCGTGCTCCTCCTGCTGTCGGCCGCGCTGCCCGCCCGCGCGACCGCGCAGGGCGCACCGCCCGCGACGCGGCCCGAGCACCGGGTATCCCCCGTCATCCACTACGGGAAGTGGGGCGCCGCGCTCCTCTTCGCCGGGTTCACCGCACTCGGGGCGCTGGAGCACGCGCAGGCCAACTCGTCCTACAGCGATCTCCAGCAATTCTGCCGCGCCGGCTCGTCGTGCGGCATCGGGCCGGATGGACGCTACACCGATCCGGGGGCCGAGAGCCGCTATCAGCAGGTCGTGTCGAGCGACCGCGCCGCGCGCACGTTGCTGGTGGGCGGGCAGATCGCCCTGGGCGGAGCGGCGGCGCTGTTCGTGGTGGAGCTGCTGCGCGAGCGCGGAACGACGAACGTGCCATTTCATGGGCTGATCCTCGCGTCCGCGCGAACCGGTCTGCACGTCGGATGGACCCTGCATTACTAGCGCATTGGCTACCAGGGCCCGAACCCTGAGAACTGTCGCTGAAACGCTGAAGCGCTCAGGAGCAGTGTTTCTCGAACGCCCGCGCGAGGTCTTCCGCGATCTCCGGCGCATCGCGTCCCTCGATCTGGTGGCGCTGCATCAGGTAGACGAGCTGGCCGTCCTTGAAGAGGGCGACCTGCGGCGACGTCGGCGGGTTGCCGGCGAAGTAGCCGCGCGCCTGCTGCGTTGCTTCCTGGTCCTGACCCGCGAAGACGGTCGTCAGCTGGTCGGGCTTCGACTTGGCACTGCGCAGCGCCATCTTCACGCCCGGCCGAGCCCGGCCGGCGGCGCAACCGCAGACCGAATTGACCATCAGCAGCACGGTGCCCTTCGAATCCTTCAACGTCGCGTCGACTTCGGGGGCGCTGCGCAGCTCCCGGAACCCCACGCTCGTCAGATCTTCACGCATCGGCGTGACCAGCCGTTCGTCGTACATGCCCTGCGAACCCCGTGGCTCCTGGCCAACTACGTTGAGTGGCTTCATTTCTGAATATAACAGGGGACGAAGGTGAGGCAGGTGAGGCAGGTGAGGCAGGTGAAGAAGGTGACCCCCTTTCTTCACCTTCTTCACCTTCTTCACCTCCCTCACCTTCCTCACTTTCATTGTAGGATGCATCTTCAGGACTGCCATCCCTGCGCCATCAGTAACCCCTGGAGATAGCCCGTCATGATCCCGTCCGTCCTGTTTCTCACCGTGGCGTTGTTCCAGCAGCCCCAGGCGAGCCCCGTCGCCACCATCCGGATCACCCCGGCGAATCCCGTCGTCGTCGCCGGCGACACGCTGCGACTGCGCGGCGAAGCCCTGGACGCCGGCGGCCAGGTGGTGCCCGGCGCAACCGTGCGCTTCTTCGGCGGAAGCTTCGAAGGCACCATCGACAGCGCCAACGTCGTCCACGGCGGATCGCATGGCATGCTGACCATCCGCGCCGTCGCCATGGTGCCGGGCATGCCCGCCTCGCGTCCGCAGATAATCCACGCGCAGATCGTGTCGCCGCCCGCCTCGCGGCTGACGATCAGCCCGTCGGTGCCGAAGGCGCTCGTCGGCCAGCGGCTGAAGCTCAGCGCCGACGTCTACGCGACCAACGGCGACCGCCGCGGCGACGACGTGCGCTGGAGCTCCAGCAATCCGCACATCGTGCGCGTCGAACCCGACGGCCGCATCGCCGCCCTCGCGCCCGGCAGCGCCACGTTGACGGCCGCCGCCGGAGCCGCCAGCGGCACCATGACGATCCAGGTCGTGCCCAATACCGTGCGCCGCCTCGAGATCACCGGCGGCCAGGCCGAGATCCGGACCGGCGACGTGCTGCGCTTCCAGGTCACGGCGCGCGACGCCGCGGGCCGCGAAATCACCGGCTTCACGCCGATGTGGACGATGGCGCCCGGCAACGGCGCGATGGACCAGGACGGCGCCTTCGTCGCGAATGAAGCCGGCGAGTACACGGTGACGGCGAGCTTCGGCACGCTGAGCAGCGAGACCACGGTGAAGGTGAAGCATCGCGAAGTGCGCCGGCCCGCGACCATCGTCGGCCGCGCGCCGGTCGCGCGCATGCCCACCGCCGAGTTCTGGCCGCATCCCAACGGCCGCAACGCGTACCTCACGACTATCGGCGACAAGGTCTACGCGCTCGACATCAGCGATCCCGCCAACCCGCACACGACCGATTCGGTGACCCTCGACGCGCGCGTGATCAACGACTTCATGAGCACCGCCGACGGCCGCTGGGCCGTCGTGACCCGCGAGGGGGCGAGCAGCCGCCGCAACGGCATCGTGATTCTTTCGCTCGAAGATCCCGCCCACCCGCGCCAGGTCGCCGAGTACACCGAGACGGTCACCGGCGGCGTGCACTCGACCTACGTCTACACCCAGCCGCGCTTCGGCACCCACGTCTACCTCACCGACGACGCCACCGGCTCGATGCGCGTCATCGACCTCAACGATCCGCTGCACCCGCGCGAGATCGCGCGCTGGCAGACGACGGCGACGACGGCGGGCCGGAGCCTGCACGACATCGACGTGCGTGAGGGCCTGGCTTACCTCAGCTACTGGAACGACGGGCTGGTGATCCTGGACGTCGGCAATGGCGTGAAGGGCGGGTCGCCCTCCAACCCGCAGCTGGTCGCGCAGTACAAGTACGACCTCGACGACCTGTACCGGAACGTCGAGGCCGAAGGCGGCCCGGGGTTCATCCGCGGCACCCACACGGCGTGGCGCCGCGGCAACTACGTGTTCGTCGGCGACGAGGTGTTTTCGGCGAAACCCCAGGGCATTCCGCTTCCGGGCCTCGGCCTCGGCAAGGCCAACGGGCGGCTGCACGTCATCGACGTCAGCGACATGAACGCCCCGCGCGAAGTCGCCTGGTACGAGCCCGCCGACGGCGGCACGCATAACGTCTGGATCACCGGCGATACCCTCTACCTCGGCGACTACCAGGGCGGCCTGCGGGTGCTCGACATCTCGGGCGAGCTGCGCGGCGACCTCATGGCCCAGGACCGGGAGATCGCCCACGTCCACACCGGCGACGCGCGGGGCTACGTGCCTAACGCCGCCATGGCATGGGGCGCGTTCTACCTGAACGGCGTGGTCTGGGTGAACGATGTCTTCTCGGGCCTCTGGGCCATTCGCATCGAGCCGCGCGAGAATCCGCGGCCCGTCACGCCGGCGGTTCCATGAAGCCGTCGAAACGTCGAAGCGTCGAAACGTCGAAACGCTTCTACATGTTTACGCTTCGACGCTTTGACGCTTTGACGCTTCGACGGAGATTCGCATGATCGCTTTTCTGATTGCCCTGCAGCAACCGGCGGCCCAGAGCCCCGTGGCGCGGATCGCCATCACGCCCAGCCCGGCGGTCGTCGCCGCGGGCGACACGCTGCGCCTGCACGGCGTCGCCTACGACTCGGCCGGACGGCCGATCGAGAACGCCGTCATCCGCTGGTTCCGCGCGCCGGCCGCGCGCTTCGAGGGACGCGTCGATTCCAGCGGGCTCGTCAACGCCGGCGCCGTCGCGGTGCTGCCGGTGCGCGCCGTCGCGATGGTCCCGGGTAGCGCGCCGAGCCGTCCCACGACCATCAACGTGCAGATCGTGCCCGGGCCCACCGCGCGTATCGACGTGTCGCCCGATCCGCGCCGCATGGTGGCCGGCCAGTCGATCCAGGTCGTCGCGACACCGTACAGCGAGCGCGGCGACCGCCGCGCCGACAACATCGCCTGGACGTCGAGCGCCCCGGGCGTGGTCCAGGTCAGTGCGGGCCGCCTCACCGCACGGGCCGCCGGTCGCGCGACCATCCACGCCGCGCTCGGCAGCACCGCGCGCAACTGGGTCATCGAGGTCGTCCCCAACACCCTGCGCGCCGTCGAGATTTCCGGCAACGCGGCCGATGTGCGCACCGGCGACGTGGTGCACCTGCACCTCGACGCGCGCGACGCCGCGGGCCGCACCGTCGATGGGCTGACGCCCACCTGGTCCCTGACGCCCGCTACGGCCATGGTGGACCAGGGCGGCACCTTCGTCGCCACCGCTGCCGGCGAATACACCGTCAGCGCGCGCCTCGGCTCCCAGGCCGCCGAGACGGTGGTGCGGGTACGCGCGCGCGACGTGCGCCGCCCCACGACGACCGTCGGGCGCCTGCCCTTCGGCGTGATCGCGGCCGAGTTCTGGCCGCACCCGAACGGCCGCAACGCCTACTACACGACCGAGAGCGACAAGGCCTACGCCCTCGACATCAGCGACCCGGCGCACGTGCGCATCACCGACTCACTCAGCGTGGACGCGCGCGGCATCAACGACTTCATGACCACCGCCGACGGCCGCTGGGGCGTGCTCACTCGTGAGGGCGCGAGCAGCCGCCGCAACGGCATCGTCATCGTGGATCTCACCGACCCCGCGCACCCGCGCGCGGTGGCCGACTACACCGAGACGGTCAGCGGCGGCGTCCACTCGACCTTCGTCTACACGCAACCGCGCTTCGGCACCCACGTCTACCTGACCGACGACGCCACGGGCTCGCTGCGCGTCATCGACCTGAACGACCCGCTGCACCCGCGCGAGATCGCGCGCTGGCAGCCGCGCGAAAACCTGGCCGGCAACTACGTGCACGACCTCGACGTGAAGGACGGCCTCGCCTACCTGGCCTACTGGAACGACGGGCTGATCATCCTCGACGTGGGCAACGGCATCAAGGGCGGCTCGCCGAGCCACCCGGTGCTGGTCTCGCAGTACAAGTACGACCTCGACGATCTCTACCGCGCGGTCGAGGCCGAAGGCGGTGCCGGCTTCATCCGCGGCGCGCACACCGCCTGGCGCGACGCCACGCGCCCACTGGTCTATGTGGGCGACGAGGTCTTCACCGCGAAGCCGCAGGGCATCCTGATGCCGGGCCGCGGCGAGCTGGGCAAGGCCAACGGCCGGTTGCACGTCATCGACGTGAGCGACCTCGAGCATCCGCGTGAGGTGGCCTGGTACGAGCCGCCGGACGGCGGCATCCACAACGTCTGGGTCGCGGGCGACACCCTCTATGCCGGCGACTACCAGGGCGGCCTGCGCGTCCTCGACATCAGCGGCGACCTGCGCGGCGACCTCACGCTCCAGGACCGCGAGATCGCCCACGTGCATACCGGCGACAGCCGCGGCATCGTGCCTAACGCGTCGATGGCGTGGGGCGCCTTCTACGTGAATGGCCTGGTCTGGGTGAACGACATGTACTCGGGACTGTGGACTATCCGGGTTGAGCCCCGGCAGGATCCAAGAAGGCCGGAACCGGTACCCTGAACGGCCGTTGAAGCGTCGAAACGTCGAAACGTCGAAGCGCTGATTGTTGTAGCGCGTTCATCTGTAGTGCCGTGCTTCACACTTCCCGAGGGATGCAATGATCGCACTGCTCCTGGTTGCCGCAATGCAGCAGACCCCGGCTCCCGCCGCGCCGCAGAGTCCCGTGGCGCGGATCGATATCACGCCCGCCAACGCGACGGTGATGGTCGGCGACTCGCTGCGCCTGCGCGCCGCGGCGTTCGGCCCGGACGGGCGGCCCGTCGCGGGGGCCCGCATTCGCTGGTTCAGCGCCAGCGGCCCGGGCAACCAGGGCAACGTGGACTCGACCGGTCTCGTCCTCGGCCAGTCCACCGGCGTCGTCACGGTCCGTGCCGTCGCGCAGATCGAAGGGCAGCCCTCGTCTCGTCCGGCGACCGCCGTGGTCCGCGTATTGCCGACCGCGGCGACCCGCATCACCCTCGCCCCCGCGGTCTCGCGCATGCTGGTGGGCCAGCGCCTCAAGCTCGACGCCGCGATCTTCGCCGCCAACGGCGACCGGCGCTACGACGACATCCAGTGGAGCTCGAGCGCGCCCCGGATTATCGCGGCACAGCCCGACGGCCGGCTCACCGCGCTCGCGCTCGGCCACGCGACCGTGATGGCGATGGTCGGCGCCGCGATGACGAACCTGGAGATCACCGTCGCGCCCAACACCATCCGCCGGCTCGAGATCACCGGCGGCGCCGCCGAGGCAAAGGCCGGCGACGTGATGCGATTCCGCGCCCTCGCGCGCGATGCCGCGGGCCGCGAAGTCGCCGGCGTCACGCCGTCGTGGACGATGACCGGCGGCGCCGGCCTCATGGAATCCGACGGCCGCTTCACGGCGTACGCGCCGGGGACCTACGTGGTGCAGGCCGCCTTCGGCAACACCACGGCCGAAACCACGGTGCGGGTGCGGTACCGCGACGCGCGCCGGCCGGTGCGGATCGCGGGCCGCCTGCCCCTGAGCCGCGGGATCGCCGAGTTCTGGCCCCATCCCAACGGCCGCAACGCGTACGTCACCGCCGGCGACCGCGTGTACGCGCTCGACCTCTCCGACCCCGCGAACATGCGCGTCACCGATTCGATGATGATCGACGCGCGCTTCATCAACGACTTCATGGCCACCGCCGACGGCAAGTACGGCGTGGGCACACGCGAGGGCTCGAGCAGCCGCCGCAACGGCATCTTTGTCGCGGACCTCTCCGACCCCGCGCACCCGCACGTCATCAGCGAGTACACCGAGACCGTCACCGGCGGCGTGCACTCGGGCTTTGTCTACACCCAGCCGCGCTTCGGCACCCACGTCTACATCACCGACGACGCGACCGGCTCCATGCGCGTCATCGACCTGAACGACATGACGCACCCGCGCGAGATCGCGCGCTGGCAGACCGAGACCGCCTCGCCGACGCGCTACCTGCACGACATCGACGTGCGCGACGGCATCGCGTACCTGTCGTACTGGGATGACGGCCTGGTGATGCTCGACGTCGGCAACGGCGTGAAGGGCGGCTCGCCGTCCAGCCCGCAGCTCATCATGCAGGCCAAGTACGACCTGAACGACATCTACCGGCGCGTCGAGGAGGAGGGCGGCCCCGGCTTCACGCGCGGCACCCACACCGCGTGGCGCAAGGGCAACTATGTCTTCACCGGCGACGAGGTCTATACCGGCGCGCAGTCCGGCACGAGCCGCATGTTCGGCCGGCTGAACGTGATCGACATCAGCGACACGACGAATCCGCGCGTCGTCGCGTGGTACGAGCCGTCCGACGCCGGCATCCACAACATCTGGATCGCGGGCGACACCCTCTACGCCGGCTCCTACCAGGGCGGCCTGCGGGTGCTGGACATCTCGGGCGAGCTGCGCGGCGACCTGCTGGCGCAGGGCCGGGAGATCGCCTGGGTCGCCACCGGCGACCGCAGCGGCACGACGCCGAACGCCACCAACGCGTGGGGCGCTTTCTACTGGAACAACCTGGTATGGGTGCCGGACATGAATTCGGGGATCACCGCGGTGCAGGTGCTGCCGCGGCGGGAATTGCAGCAGGCGCCGCGGCCTACGCCCTAACCGTCGAAGCGTCAAAGCGTCGAAGCGTCGAAACGTCGAAACGTTGACTGTGAAAAACCCCGGGGCCAGGGCTCCGGGGTCTTTTCATGTTGACGCTTCGACGCTTCGACGCTTCGACGTTTCGACGGCCTCTAGTGCCCCCGCCACACCGTAACGGCCGTAGGCTGCAGGGGCACCGCCATCGTCGCCACCTTCGTCATCGTCGTCAGGTCGATGGCGTCGATCGCGCCGGGATCGGCGCCGACCGACTCCTGCGTCACGAAGGCGTAGCGCCCGTCGGGGGAAAACGCGACGCCATGCGGGATGCGCTTGGTCGTCGCGATGCGCGCCGCCTCGGCCCAAGTGCGGGTGTCGAAGATGCTGACGCTCTGGTTCTTCTTGTTCGTCACCACCACCCAGCGGCCGTCGGGCGACGGCTCGACGTTGTAGGCGCCGGTGCCGGTCGGCAGCCGGCGCACCAGCTCGAGGGTGCGCGCGTTGCGCACCTGGAGCTCGTTGCTGTGGTTGCAGGCCATGTAGATGAGCGAGTCGTCGGGCGACACCGAGACATATGTCGTCAGGCAGTCGGGGTTCTGGCCCGGCATCGTGCTCGACGCCGCGCCGTTCGCGGGACGCGCCGCGGGAGCCGCCGCCGGAGCCGGGGGCGCAGCAGCGTGGTTCATCCCCGCCATGTCGTGACCGCCCGCGGGCGCCGCCGTCGTGGTGGCGGGCGCACGCGCGACCGCGGAATCCTGGCGCGCCTCCATCGCATTGTGCTGGGCCATGCTCATCGGGTGCCCGCTGCCCAGCGACACGCGATGCGTGATGGCGAAGGTGCCGGGATCCATCGTCACCAGCTCGTCCGACATCATGCAGGCGATGTACACCATCGTGCCCGCGTGGTTGTAGCGCGAGCCGTGCGGCATGTCGCAGGTCGCGATCTCGGTGAGCTGCGTGAGATCGGGCGTATACACGACCGACACGGTGTTCAGGTGACCGCGGTCGCCGTGAAAATCGGAGTTGGGCACCCAGGCCCAGTCGCCGTCGGGCGAGAGGCCGATGGTGGTGGGGAACATCCCCACCCCGACGCGGCCGATCATGGAGTCGGTGCCGGTGGCGTACTTCCACACCGAGCCGAACGGCGTGCCGTGCGCGATGGAGACATACCAGAAGCGGCCGTCGGGCGAGACGGTGATGTTGTGCGGGCCATCGATGTCGGTCGGCATCACGCCGACGATGATTTCCTTGACCTTCTTCCACCCGTCGGGGCCGACTTCGATGCGGGTCACGATATCGCCCGATTCGCTGGTCACGTACAGCGTGAACGGCGTAGTCGCGGAGGGCGGCGCGCTCGGGGTCGATGGCTGCGGAATCGACTGCGCCTGCTGGGCGCCCAGCACGGCGGGGACGAAGACGAGCGCGGCGAGAAATGCGATGCGGTTGACCATGCTGTATTCTAGCCCCGGCGCCTCGCCGGACTCAAACGCGCGTCCAGGGCGAATGGCTGGGGCTTCCCGGCGTGGATCCGCTTGAACGCCGGATGCGCCGGATTGAGCAGGAAGATCCGCTCCGCCTCCACCACCGCGCTCGGCACCGCGAGCACCGCCGATTTCCCCTCGCTCACCCAGGTGTCGCCGATGTCCCGCAGCGCCGCGGGCGGCGGCGAGGCGCGCCAGGCGCGCGGCAGGTCCGCGGTTTTGAGCGTCTCTATGATCCTGGCGTCGAAATGGACGGGGATCGCGGAGTACGACGGCAGCGGCGCGGTGGACTGGAGATGCACGAGGATTTCGAGTGCCGCGAGAGCGAGCGATTCGGCGACATAGGAAACCGGGATGCCCGGGCTGTTCCAACGGCCGCCGAAGCGGCGCGCCCCGTCACCATCGAACGCATGGGCCAGGTGACGGGTCTTCACCAGGCGCCACGCATGCACCATCACGACGGGATGCCGTGCTCCAGCCGGCCGATGAGGGCTTCGACCTCGCGGGCGCCGGGATCGGTGGTCGCGGCGCGCAGCGGCGCTGCGTTGCCCAGGACCTTGAGGGGCGTGGCGAGCCAGCGGCGCGTGCCATCGAGGTCGCCCTCGAACAGCGCTAGCGCCTGCGCGAAGATGCGCGCGAGCCGCACGAGACGGTCCGACTCATCGGGCTCGAGCCGGCCCGCGGCGCGGCGGCGCGCGAGCGTCCGCTCGGGGATCCGCACGAGCTCCGCGAATTCCGCCGCCGGCATCGCCGCGTAACCCCGGAACCGCTCGAAGCTGCCGTAGCGGAGGCCGGCGGCCACGTGCTCGGCGACCTTCAGCGGGGCGGCGACGTGGAGGCCGAGCAGCTCGACGTAACTGCGCGGTGCGGTTTCGAGGGATCGGAGGGGAGCTGCCATATGGCTACAAAGCTACTGCCATTTGGCAGCTACCGCAACCCCGCCCCGGCACTCCGGGCACGCTCCACCGGCGTCATTTCGACGTGGATCGCCTGCCCGTTGTTCGCCGTGACGTCGATCGGGGCCCAGTTGTCGGTATCCGAGAAACATCCCGACGCGGAGAACGGTGCCTCGCCCGCCGCGCGGTCCGCCGCGGCGCGCGCCGCCTTCAACCGCGAGAGGTTGAAGCAGAAGGCGACACCGTTGTTGCTCCAGGCCGACACGAAGACGGTGTCGCGCACACCAGGAATGATGACGCGCTGGGTGACGCCGCCTGCCGTGTACTGTCCATAGTCCCGGCGCCCCGCGACGTTGAATCGCATGGACGGAATCGGTGACCAGTGCAGCCCGACCGGATAGATGCCCCCGACGTGAGTCATCGCGACGCGCACACCGACCGCTTTCGCCCGCGCCATGCGCCACGCGATGTCCGAGCCGAGATCCCGGAACCGCGTCTCGTGGTACGAGAGCTGGAGCCCGCCCTTCTCGCGCCAGGGTGCTGCCCGCGGAGCGGTGATATCAGGGCCATCGATCTCGATGATGGGTTGCGGGCCTTCCCCCCCGCGGCCATTCGGATAGAGAAGCAGGGAGCGGCCGCGGGGAACGGCCTTTCGTCCGTAGGCATGGCCTTCCTCGTAGACATCGAGATTGCGCCGCGAGAGCCCCAGCCTCAACCGCCGGAAGGACGAGACCAGGAAGACGACGGAATCCGGAGACACCGCCGCCTGGACGGATGCATGGAGGGCTCCGCTGGTATCGTCGAGCGCGAGGGCAAAACCGGTGCCGGAAGGACCGGTCACGTAGGACTCCCCTTCGTCGTATCGAACGCCATCCCATTCGGTCCAGCCACTGATGCGATAGGTGACGGTCGAGTCAGCTCGCATCGCCGACGCCAGGGGCGGCCCGACCGTGAGCTCGGGCGCGCCTCGATAGCCGGGACTGAACCGTATCGGCTCCGCACCCACTCGCACGCCATTCGAGGCGCTCATCCCACCCGCCATGAACGACCCGCCCAGCGCCAGGGCCGCGAAGGCGAACGAGATCGCGCGCCGGTTGCGCGCATTCCGCCGCGCGATCGGCACCGCCCGCACCCGCACCTCCGCCAGCGCCGCATCGATCTCCGTTCCGCTCGGCGCACTCACGAGGGTATTCCATTCGTCACCACGCATCGTCAGCTCCCACGATGTTGGGGCGACCCTTGTGGTCGCCCTGGTTCAGCTTCGCCACGAGGGCCAGCTTCGCGCGATGCAGCTCCTGCTTGATCGCGCCTAACGTCCGGCCCGTCGCCTTCGCGATCGCTTCGTAGCTCAGCTCGCCGTATATCCGCATCGCCACCACTTCCTGCTGGCGCCTGGGGAGCGCCCGGACCGCGGCGCTCAGCAGCAGCGCCCGCTGCTCGGTGTCGCTGCCGCTCTCCCAGCCCTCCATCGCCTCGGCCTCCGACAGCGGGAGGATCCGCTTCACCGCCCGTAGCCGGCTGATGGCCAGGTTCCGCGACACCTTGAAGACCCACCGCTCGGCGTGATCCGGCTCCAGGGCCCCCTTGGCCAGCAGGCGCGCAAATGCCTCCTGGGCCACATCCTCGGCCGCCGCGCGGTCGCCCA
>JAYTEN010000187.1:0-6324 GCA_043735145.1 Gemmatimonadota bacterium
CAGAAGATGGGCCTGTCGATCGAGCACCCCGGCATCCTCTACCAGGGCGTTCCGTACCTCCTGGGCCGCTTCCGGATTCCCGACGTGGGCGTGTGGGCCTTCGAGGCCCATCCCGGCGAGACCAGCCCCGTGGTCGAGACGCGCGGCGCCTTCTACGTCTTCCGGCTCGACAGCGTCTTCGCGGCCGGCGTGCCCCCGATCGAGCAGATCAGGGACCAGGCGCGCGTCGCCGTCGTGCGCGAGAAGAAGCGCGCTGCCGCCGAAGCCGTCGCCCACAATGCCGAGCGGAGCCTGGCCTCCGGCAAGACGCTCGAGCAGGTTGCCGCGGAGCTCGGACTCGCCCCCGTCACGCTGGGGCCGCTGCCCCGCACCGCCAACTGGCCGCTACTCGGCGCCGCCACCGGTGAGGTCGGTGCCGCGTTCCGCCTGCGCGCCGGCGAGCGCTCGAAGCTCATGAGCAACGACGAAGCGTTCTTCTTCCTGCAGCCGATCCGCCGCGTCCAGGCCGATTCGACGGCATGGGCTGCGCAGAAAGAGGCGCAGCGCTCAACGATCATCCGGGCCGCCCGCCAGGTGCGGGTGCAGTCCTATCTCGCCGCGCTCCAGCGCACCGCGAAGGTCAAGGATCGGCGCGCGGAAGTGCTGCGGCCGGCCGCGCGGGACCAGACGGCGAACTGACCGTCGAAGCGTCGAAGCGTCGAAGCGTTGACATGAAAAAAACCCGGGGCCATAGGCTCCGGGGTTTTTCACAATTGCCGTTTCGACGTTTTCGACGCTTCGACGCTTCGACGGCTTTACGAGAGCCGCTGCTTATCGCTCTCATTCGGCGGCAGGCGACGCGGCTCGACCGGCGGTACCGGACGATCGATCTCGTCCGTCACTTCGCGCATGCTCTTCTTGAATTCCCGGATACCCTTGCCCATCGCCGACCCGATCTCGGGCAGCCGCTTGGCGCCGAAGACCAGCAGGAAGACGACGACCAGCAGCATGATCTCGGTCATTCCGAGGTTACCGAACATGGGAACTCCTTTGGTACGCTTCGACGCTTCGACGTTTCGACGCTTCGACTGCCTTTAAAATAGCGACTTGGCGAGCAAATACGCCAATACCACTCCCACCACAG
Source organism: Gemmatimonadota bacterium (assembly GCA_043735145.1). Lineage (GTDB taxonomy): Bacteria > Gemmatimonadota > Gemmatimonadetes > Gemmatimonadales > JACORV01 > DASXPG01. The sequence continues at coordinate 1,124 of JAYTEN010000187.1, forward strand.
CCATGATCGACACGGTGATCACGATCGGGCCGATCGTGAAGGAGACCACGAGCAGGTTCAGGCTGAAAGGGCCCAGCTCGGGCGTCATGGCGAAGGTCAGGACCTCCTTGGGGGCCCCCTCCGGCAACACGCGTTTCAGCAGGGCATGCAGGAAACCGCCCAGGACGAACCCGGCCGACAGCACGCCGAGGTAGAACAGGGGCCTGCGAGGGACGTTGGCCATCAGCGCCTCCGCTCCACCGCGTAGATAATCGCGCCGGCCAGCGCGTCGCGCGCTTCCGACGGCGAGAGGACATCGAGCGCGGCCTCGGCCTGCTGGGCGTAGTGACTCGCGCGCTCGCGCGCGTAGACCAGCCCCTCGTACCGATCGACCAGCGACACCACCTCGGCGACCTGCTCGTCCGACGGCGACGGCGTGGCGAACAGGCGGCGTACCGCCTCGCGCTCGGCCGGCGTCATCGATGGCAGGGCGGCGATCAGCGGCAGCGTGACCTTGTGCTCCTTCAGGTCGAGGCCGGTCGGCTTGCCGGTCACCAATTCGGCGCCGGTGTAGTCGAGCAGGTCGTCGGTGATCTGGAAGGCCATGCCCAGCGCGTCGCCGTAGTCGCGCAACGCCGCGCGCACCGCCGGCTCGGCCTTGAGCGCGCCGCTCTCGCACGCCGCCGAGAGCAGGGTGGCCGTCTTCGACCGGATGGTGACCTCGTAGTCGTCTTCGCGAAACGCCAGCGCGTCGTACTGCGCCAGCTGCCGCATCTCGCCGACCGTCATCTCGTTCGTCACCCGCGACAGCACCCGCAGCGGTTCGAGGTCGTCGAGCCGGACCAGCTCGATGATAGCGCGCGAGTAGAGGTAATCACCCATGATGACGGAAATCTGGTGGCTGAAGAGCGCGTTCACGGTGGGCATGCCGCGGCGCAGGGCCGAGTGGTCCACCGAGTCGTCGTGCACCAGCGTCGCCAGGTGGATCAGCTCGATGACCGCGCCCAGGCGAATGACGCGCGGATCCTGGGAGCCCGACGCCGCGCCCGCCAGCAGCAGCAGCGTGGGCCGGAACATCTTGCCCTTCATCTGGAGGAGGTGACTATTCACTTCCTGGATGAGCGGAAAATCCGCGGCGACCATGTCCTGGAGCGCCCGGGTGACATGGTCGAGATCCTGCACCACGGGCCGCTGCACGTCGGCGAGCGTGACACCTGCCGCCTGGAACGTCATGCTAGACCCCCGCTTTCGCGAGCGACTGCACGCGCTGGTTCACGTCCGCAAAGTTGATGTCCACGCCGAACACCCGATTGTAGGCCTCGAGCGCGTCCCTGTTCTTGCGCTGTTCCTCCAGTGCGCGGCCGAACCAGTACAGCAGGCCGACGCGCTCGGCGTCGCCGTGGGCCGGGAGTTCGAGGCCGCGGCGCAGGATCGTCTCGGCGACGGCGAACTGCCCCTTCTCGAAGAAGCAGAGTCCGAGCGCCTCCGACGACTTGAGCTTGCCGTCGGTGCCGCGCAGCGCCTTCTGGAATTCGGAGATCGCCTCGTCGAGCAGGCCCATCTCCTTGTACGCGACGCCCAGGTCGTAATGGCTTTGGAAGTCCTCGTCGGCGACGTTGGCGTCGATGCCCTTCTTGAACGCCGAGAGCATCTGCTGGAAGTCCTTCTGCTCGTCGCCCGTCGGCTCCTCGTCCTCGATGCGCATCCGCGTGTCCTTCACGGGCTCTTCATCGAGCAGGAACGCGCCCAGGTCCATGAAGCCGCCGACCGGTTCGGGCGTCGGCGCCTTGGTACTCTTGCGCTGCTGCTCCACCGGGGGCGCGGGCGGCGGCGGCGGCTCGAGGGTCTCGAGCGCCGACCTGGCACGCGCGTTGTCGGGATCGTGCTCCAGCACGCGCTGGTAGACGGCGACGGACTTGCCGGGCTCGTTGGAGCGCAGCAGCGCGTCGGCCAGCTCGACGTAGGCATCCACCAGGCGCGAGCGGTCGCCCGAGCGATAGGCAAGCTCGACGCGCTTCTGCTGGTGGCGCACGCTGTTCGGATCCAGCCGCAGGATCTCGTCCACCAGTGCGCTGGCTGACGCCAGGTCCTCAGCGCCGTCGTACCCCGCGAGCGACACGTCGAGCTCGGCGAGGCCCTTCTCGCGCTCGCCCCGCTCGATCAGCGACTCGCCGAGGAGGCGGTGCCCTTCCCAGTCGTCGGCGTGGGCCGCGACCTGTGCTTCCAGGTCGCCGACACTCGGCGCGAGGGGCGCGGCCACCGCGCCCAGGTCCATGAACTCGAGCTTCTGCGCCGCTTCGTTTTCGGCCGCCGCGACGTCGGCCGCTGACGCTTCGGCCGGTGACGCGACGGCGGGCGTCAGCTCCATCATCTCGAATTCGGCCGCCGGCTCCATCGCGGGTGGGGCGGCCGGCTCGTCACCCAGGTCGAGCATCGGCAGGCCGGCCATCGGCTCGGCGGACGGCGTCTCGTCCGGCTCGGTGACGGTGCCGGGCAGGTCGAGGTTGCCCGAATCGTAACCGGTATCGAGCATCGGCAATTCGTCAGGCGGCGAGCTCGGCGTGTCGAAGTTGAGCGGCGACACGACGTCAGGCTCAGGCGCCGGCGCGTCGAACGATGTCGGCTCGAGTCCCAGCGACGTGGGTTCCAGGTCCAGCCCGCCACCCAGGTCCGGCCCGGTGGACGTCGGCTCGAGGTCGAGGTCGAGGCCCCCCGCGCCTTCTCCGACCGCGGTGGGCTCGATGCCGAGGGAGCCAGCGTCCACGATGGATGTCGGCTCGATGTCCATTGCGGTGGGCTCGATGTCGAGCATCGGCGGCCCCTCGTTCGCCGCGGACTCGCCGGTATCGGCGCGGGCCCCGGCGGCCGACGGCGGTTCGAGGTCGTCGGCCATCGACGTCGTCTCGATCTCCAGCATCGGCAGGGGCGCGATCTCGGCGGGGGGCGTGGCGCGCGGCGGAGGCGGGGGCGGAGGCGTCGGCACGCTCGGCCGCGGCATGGAGCCGCTGCGGCGTCCCGGCGTCGGCACGTCGTCGATATCGAGGAAAATGAGCTCGCCCTTCTTGGGGCCCTTGTCCTCGGGAATCTCCTCGCCGGTGACCATGCTGCGGCTCATCCGGCTTCTGCGCTGCGTGGCGGCCTTGTCCTTCGCCTCGAACTCGGCGAGGAGCTTATCGACCTGTTCCTGCGCTTCGGGCGTCTTGGCCTGCGCGCGCGCCTGCTGCGCCAGCACGGCCCAGATCTCGTCCTGCTGGCCCGGCGTCATCTCGGCGAACTTCTTCAGCGCCTTGAACGCCTCCTCGATCTGCCCCGCCTTCTGCATGCGGTCGGCGTACTCGAGCAGGTTCTGCTTGGCTTCGGCGGCGAAACCCTTCTTCGCGAACAGCACGCCGAGCTTGAGATAGGTCGAGGCACGGCCGGGACTGAGACGCAGCACCTTGTTGCAGACGGCGATGGCCGGATTGACGAGGCCGGCTTCGGCATAGCGGTCGACGGCACGCTCGTAATACTGGATCGCGTTCGTCGTGTCGTTGACCTTGACGTAGAGATCGCCGAGCCGGTTGTAGAGCGCGAGATCGGCTTCATTATCAGGGGACTTCTCGAATTCCTCGACGGCCTTCACGAGGATCTCGATGGCCTTGGGCCACTGCTCCTTCATCTCGTGCTTGCGGGCAGTGTCTTTTAACTTTTCGAGATTGGCCATGAACCCGGAATTCTAAAGGGCGATTCGTAGGGGCGACCCTTGTGGTCACCCTCGCAAGCGCGCTAGGAGACTGGCGAGAGCGGCGCTGCGCCTGAATCGGCGGAAGATATGCCTGCGCTCACCCCATCACAAGGAAGGCCGGATCGGTAGACGCGCCACGCCAATGGCATTCCGTACCAATAAGATAGCTCACGCAGGTCGCGACAGTTCCAGACCGTCAGATCGGCCGGCCCGCCCACCCTGATCCGGCCCCTGTCATCCCCCTCCCCGGCGGCACAGGCGGCGTTGACGGTCGCCGCCAGGAACACCTCTTCCGGCTGCATCCGGCCCTGCGACACCCCCAGCGCCATGATCAACGGAAGATTTCCGGTCGGCGAGCTGCCCGGGTTGAAGTCCGTCGCCAGCGCGACCACCGCGCCGGCGTCCAGGAGCGCGCGGGCCGGGGCCTGCTTCGGCTTGCCGAGGAACGTCAGGGTGCCCGGCAGCAGGACGGCCACGGTGTCGCTTCCCGCCAGGGCTTCGATGCCCGCGGCCGTCACCGCGCCGAGGTGGTCGGCCGACGTGGCCCCGAGCTCGGCGGCCAGCTCGGCCCCGCCCGACGGGTCGAGCTCGTCGGCGTGCAGCTTGGGCTTCAGTCCGAGCGCCTTCGCGGCCACCAGCACCGCGCGACTCTCGTCGCGCGAGAAGACGCCGGGCTCGCAGAAGACGTCGCAGAAACGGGCGAGTCCCGACCGCGCGACCGCGGGCAGCATCTCCTCCACGATCAGCCGCACGTACGCGTCGCGCCGCGCGCCCCGGTACTCGGCCGGAATTTCGTGCGCGCCGAGGAAGGTGGGCACCAGGGTGAGCGGCAGCGTGCGCGCCGCGCGCTGGATTACGCGCAACGCCTTGAGCTCGTGGTCCAGGGCGAGGCCGTAGCCCGACTTGACCTCGACGGTGGTGGTGCCGAGGGCCGCGAGATGGGCGAGACGATTGGTCGTCAGGCGGACCAGCTCGTCCTCGTCGCGGGTGCGGAAATCGGCGACGCTCGAGAGGATGCCGCCGCCGGCCGCCGCGATCGCCTTGTAATCCTCGCCGCGCGCCCGGCGCGCCTGGTCGTCGAGGCGGGCCTTGCCGAACACCGCGTGCGTGTGGGCATCGACGAGGCCCGCGGTGATCAGCCGGCCGCCGCAATCCAATCGGGAACCGGGGACCGGGGACCGGGGACCGGGTTCGTCGCGCAGCCAATCGTGAAGGTCGGCATCCGGCGCGACGATCGAGATCGCGCCGTCATCGATGCCGAGGCCGACGCCGGTGCGAATCCCGAGATGCTCGGCCGTCGGATGCCGGACGGGCCCGCCGTGGGCGGGCCCGCAGACGATTGCCGAGGCATTGACGAGAATCTGCCGCATCACGCTCCCGGTCCCCGGTCCCCGGTCCCCGGTCCCCGGTTTTCACGCATCGGCAGCCGAATGTCGTGCTCCTCGGCGGTCTTGATCGCGATATCGTAGCCGGCATCAGCATGGCGCGCGACGCCGAT
>JAYTEN010000188.1:0-3052 GCA_043735145.1 Gemmatimonadota bacterium
TGCCAGGTCATTGCGGCGGCGTAGCGGCCGCCGCCGCCGATGCGCGCCATCCGCGGCGGCGCCGGGGCCCAGGCGAGTGACGCGAGGGATGCGGCATTGAGGCTGGTGACCTTCGCGAGATAGCGGAAGTTCACCGAGTCGGCGACGTCGCCGTAGCTGGTGTCGTTGGCGACGCGGATGTTCTGGTGCTGGCGGGTGTAGTTCTCGTGCGCCTCGGTCATGCGCACGGCGGGAAAGCCGAGGTTCGCGAAGGCGGTGTGGTCGCCGCCGCGGCCGAAGCGGTCGAGCCGGTAGATCATCCAGACGTCGACTGAGGGAATGTGCCGCCGCGCGATCATTTGCACGTAGCGCGCGAGCTGGCGGGAGGTGCCGTCCACATCGCCGCCGGTGGTGCGGCGGGTGCGGACGTGGGCGCTGTCGAACTCGGTGGGCGGCACGCCGTCGGAGAAGACGCGGATGGTGCGGTCGTCGCCGCGCACGCCGTCGCCGCCGCTGGTGTTGCCGACGATGTCGTTGTTCAGGTTGCCTTCCATGCGCCAGCCCTGGCTGTGGACCCAGCGCGCCACGATCTGCCCGCCGTTGAGGCCCTGCTCCTCGCCGGCGAGGGTGGCGTAGATGATCGTCGCGGCGAAGCGGTAGCGCGAGAGGATCCGCGCCGCCTCGATCACCGCGGCGGTGCCGGAGCCGTCGTCGTTGGCGCCGGGAGCGTCGCCGGTGACGTCGCTGTCGCTGCTGTTGCGGCTGTCGAAGTGTCCGGTCATCACCAGCACGCGGCCGGTGTCGGAGCTGCCGCGCTGGATGGCGACCACGCTCACCACGTTGGTCGGCACCGGGATGCGGCGCATGGGGCCGACGACCTCGCCGACGAACTGCGTCTCGAGGCAGCCGTGGCAGGCGGCCGAGATGGAGTCGAACTGCGACTTGATCCAGCGGCGCGCGGCGCCGATGCCGCGGGTATCGGAGAGCGTATCGCTCAGCGTGTGCCGGGTGCCGAAGGCCACCAGGCGCCGGATCGTGGCTTCGAGGCGCTGGGGCGAGGGGGCGGCGACGATCTGCGCGATGCGGGGATCGGTGGAGCCAGGCGGAACGGCGGACTGCGCGGTGGCGGTGGAGATGGTCGAGACGGCCAGGACGGCGAGCGAGGCGAAGAGACGGGGCACGGGGTTCTCCCTTGGGGTCACATGAGGCTATCCCGCGGCCGCGGCCATCGCAACGTCATTGACGAAACAGGTCTGGCACGATCGCCGCCACGCCTGGAAGTGCTCCAGCTCGATCCTGTCGGTCAGGTGATCGTTGCGGCGCGGCTCGTCCCGCAGCAGCGCGGTGGAGAGGTACTTCTTGTTGTCGTCGGGGAAGACGGTGACGACGACCGCGTCGCCCCCGAGGCGGTTCTGAACTTCCGCCGCGGCGAGGAAGTTGGCGCCCGAGCTGATGCCGACGCCGAGGCCGAGCTCGGCGGCGAGGCGCTGGGCCATGCGGATGGCGTCGCCGTCATCCACCGCGATGATGCCGTCCAACTCATCAAGGTGGACGATGGGGGGCACGAACTCGTCGGAGATCCCCTGGATGCGGTGGCTGCCGGTACAGTAGCCGGTCGAGAGGGTCGGGGAATTCCCCGGCTCGACGGGATGCACCGTGGTAGCGGCGCGGCGCCCGCGCAGGAAGCGCCCCACACCCATCACCGTCCCGCCGGTCCCGACGCCGGCGACGAAGGCGTCGGCCTCGAGGTCGTGGGCCTGGAGCTGGTACATGATCTCGGGGCCGGTGGTGAGCAGGTGCGCGGAGGAGTTGTCCTCGTTGGAGAACTGCCGGGGAAGAAAGGCGTCCGGCGTGCGGGCCGCGAGCGCTTCCGCCCCGCGGATGCTGCCCTCGAACCCGCCGTCGGCGCGGCTGACCAGGTGGATCTCGGCGCCGTAGCTGCGCAGCAGGTTGCGGCGCTCCTCGCTCATCCAGTCGGGCATGAAGATGGTAACGGGGTGGCCCAGGGCGCGGCCGATGGCGGCGAAGGAGATGCCGGTGTTGCCGCTGGTCACTTCGACGATGAGGGCGCCGGGCTTCAGGGCTCCGCGCTCGTGCGCGGAGTGCAGGATGTGCAGCGCCATCCGGTCCTTGATCGAGCCGGAGAGGTTCAGGTGCTCGGCTTTGGCGTACAGGACGCGGGGGTACCCGTGCCAGCTGTAGCGGATGGCGAGCATGGGGGTGTTGCCGACGAGGCTGAGCAGGCCGGCCAGCCGGGCGGCGTGGTTTGGCGCCATGACGCAGGCTAGAATGGGACGGATGAAGGATACGTGAAGCGCGGATGCACGGGTCTTCAGGGCGGTTTCGGGTCTTCGGGTTGAGCAACGCCGGGAGCCCGGTTAGCTTTTGAGGCTCGATTGTATGGGGCTGTAGCTCAGCTGGGAGAGCGCCTGGATCGCACCCAGGAGGCCAGGGGTTCGAGCCCCCTCAGCTCCACTGCGAGTAAGAGCAGTCGCCAAGTCGCCAAGTCGCCAAGTGACTGTCAGGAACAGGTTCGAAGCACCAGAAGACGATGCCCCTTGGTGTAACTGGCAACACGCCTGACTCTGGATCAGGAGAGTCCTGGTTCGATCCCAGGAGGGGCAACTGAAAGCGCGATGCGAGATTATCTCGCGTCGCGCTTTTCGTTTCTGGCCGGTTTACGCCAGTGAGTCTGTTTTTGTGTCTGTTTCGGCCGGTCCACGACGTCGCGCATGGTGTCGAGGTCGGGCTGGGTATAGCAGGTCAGCAGGGTCTGGGTATCGCTCCATCCCCCAGCGTAGGCAACATCCCGGAGCGGGTAGTGCTTTCGCTCGGTCGCCCACTTCCGCCGGAAACAGTGCCAAAGCCCGCCCTTCGGCTTTTGCGCCCCGGAGAGGCGATAGGCTCGCTTGAGCCAATCGGCCGCCAAATGCCGGGAAACCGGCAAGTCCGGCCTTCGGGAGGAAGGGAAGACAAGAGCGCTCCCGATGCCCGGATGGGCTGCCCGGTGCTCTACAAGCGCTGTAGAAGCCCGGTAAGGCATGGGCGTAACCCAGGTTCGCCTGCGTTTGTC
>JAYTEN010000189.1:0-9550 GCA_043735145.1 Gemmatimonadota bacterium
CTCGGCCCACGCGTTGATCCGCCACCAGAACCAGCGCAGCAGCAGCACCATGCCGGTGCCGTTGCCGAAGAGCACCATGAACCGGAACACCTTGCCGACATCGTTCATGTAGAAGCTCGCCGCCGCCGCGAGCAGCGTGATCGTCACCGTGGCGCCGCGCGCCACCAGCACGAGGCGCTCCTGCGGCGCCTCGCGGTCCCAGAAGCGCTGGTAGAGATCACGCACGGCGTACGACGCGCCCCAGTTGATCTGCGTCGACACGGCGCTCATCAGCGCGGCGACGAGGCTCGCGAAGACCAGGCCCAGGACGCCGGGTGGGAGGTAGCGCTTCATCATCAGCGGGTAGGCGATCTCGGGATCGTCGAGCTTCGGCAGCACCACCAGGGCGGCGAGGGCGACGACAATCCACGGCCAGGTCCGCACCACGTAGTTCAGGATGTTGAAGAGGATCGACGCCTTTTCAGCCTCGCGCTCGCTGGCGACCGACGAGAGCCGCTGCACGAACATCCCGCCACCATCGGCGCCGCGGTAGGTCCACCACTGGAGCATGAGATACGCGGCGAACGTGCTCATGGGCAGCGCGGCGTCGCCCGCGCGGGGCAGCATCCGCAACGTGTCGGCGTGACCGTTCGCGATGAGCTGCGCGCGCAGCGGGCCCAGGCCGCCGACCTCGGCGAGCGCATAGCCCGCGACGAGCAGTGCGCCGAACATCTTGAGCACCAGCTGAAAGAAGTCGGTCCAGACCACGCCCCAGAGCCCCGACGCGGCCGCGTAGACCAGGGTGAGGATCACGATGAGCGAGACGGCCCAGAGCTGCGGATCGCCGGGAAGGTGGAGCACCGTGGTGACGTCGAGGGCGACCATCACCTTGCGCATGGCGAGCATGCCGTAACCGATGGCGATGCAGTTCAGCGGGATGCCGAAGAAAAACGCGCGGGTGCCGCGCAGCAGCGCCGCGGGCCGGCCGGCGTAGCGCCGCTCGATGAGCTCGGCGTCGGTCATGACCTCGGCGCGGCGCCACATCGGTCCGAGAATCACCTGCATCACGACGTGCGCGCCGGCGAAGCACCACCATTCCCAGTTGCCGGCGATGCCGCGCCGCGCGACCAGGCCGGCAACGTAGAGTGGCGTGTCCACGTTGAAGGTGGTCGCGGCCATCGAGCCGCCGGCAAGCCACCAGGGAATGGCGCGTCCGCCGAGGAAGTATTCGTTGAGCGATTGCGAGCCTTTACGCGCGAGCCACAAGCCCAGCCACAGCGTACCGGCGAGGTAGGCGAGGACGACGATCCAGTCGAGGGAACTCACCTAGTCGCCAAGTCGCCAAGTCGCCAAGTCGCCAGGTCCCTAACCACCAGCAAGGCGCTGGGCGGCGGCGCGCTGCATCGCTTCGTCTCCACTCCAGGCGCAGATCACGGAGCCGAGGCCTGGGACCTCGACCTGGCGGCGCGGGTGGCCGAACACCACGACCGGCGTCTTGCCGTCCACCAGCGACGCGAGCTTCGCCATGCTGTCCTGCGACAAGCCGGCGCGTCCTTTCCACGACTTGACGTCGGCGAACACCAGAACCACGCGGGGGCCGCCCGGCGACGGGGTCACGCCCAGACGCGCCAGCTCACGCTCGAAGGCGTCGCGCGGCGGCAAGGGGTACGGCCCTCCGAGGTCGTCGTCCACGATCTCGATCGATAGGCCATTCTTCAGCACGGGCAGGTCGCCGCGCAGCACCTTGATGCTGCGCCGGCAGAGCTCTTCCCCGCGGCCGTCCGGAAACTCCGGCACGCCGGCCCCGCTCTGGCTTGGCCGCTGGCGGTGCGCCGCCTGCTGGCGACGCAGCGATGCGCTCGCGATGTGTTCCTCGAGCCCGCGATCGCTCCGTGCCGCGGCCACGAGAAGCTCGATGACGGCTTCCGGATCGTGCGGGTACAGCAGCAGATCGCAGCCGGCGCGGAGCGCGCGAATGCATCCATCGGCTTCCGACGCGCCGCCCTTCGCACCCTCCATGATGAGTGCATCCGTGACGACCAGCCCATCGAAGAACAGGTCCCCCCGCAGCAGATCGTGCAGGATGGCATGCGAGTGGGTCGCGGGGACACCGGACGCGTCCCACGCGGGGAAGGCAACGTGCGCCGTCATCACGGCGCCGACCCCGGCCTGCACCGCGCGCCGGAAGGGGAGCAGGTCGCGCTCCAGTTCGCGGCCCGCCTTCACCACCGGCAGCGTCGCGTGCGAATCCATCGTGGTGCGGCCGTGACCCGGGAAGTGCTTGGCGCAGGCCATCACGCCGGCCGACTGGCAGGTCTGAATCCAGAGCGCGGCGTGGTGGCCGACCTCGAACGCATCGGATCCGAAGCTGCGCGTCTGGACGATGGGATTGAGCGGCTCGATGTCGAGATCGCAGACCGGCGAGAAGATCCAGTTGATGCCGAGGTCGCGGGCTTCGTGCGCCGCTATCAGCGCCGCCTCGATGACGGCCCGCTCGCCCAGCGACGCGAGCGCGAGCAGCGGCGGCAAGCTGGTGAGGCCGCGAATCTGCTGTCCCGCGCCGCGCTCGAGGTCGCTGGCGATGAGCAGGTTGCGGTCCGCACCGGCGCGCAGCTCGCCGATCAGCGCACTCGTCGCGTCCTTCTCGCCGCCGAACAGGATGTAGCCGCCGACGCCGAGCGCCTGCCACGACGCGATGCGCTCGCGATACGGCTCGTACCCCTTCTGGGCGTCCCACCGAATGGCGGGGAGGACGATGTCGGCAACCGGTGTCGTGGTCGTCATGCGGGTGTGATCGATCCCAGGATGCGCGGGCCCGCGGCGCCGGTGGCACCGGGCTCGTTGCCGGTGCGTCCCGTGAATGTCAGGTAGCCCAGGAAGGCGAACGCCACGGCTTCCTTGGCGTCGCCATCGAAGAAGATCTCGTCGAACGAGCGGTGAATCGTCCCCGGCCAGACCCGGTCCAGCGGTTCGATCAGCGCGGGATTCCGGGAGCCGCCGCCCGAATGCAGCACGTCGCGGGGCCGCAGCGCCGGCGGGATGAACTGCACCGCGCGGCCGATGGCGCCCACCGTAATCTCTACCGCCGTGGCGATGATGTCGGCCGTCTTGCCGCCGAGCTCGAGGCAGCGCGCGATCAGGAGGTCGGCGTAGTGCGAGCCGAAGAGCTCGCGGCCGGTGGACTTGGGCGGTTGCTCGAAGAAATACGGATGCGCCAGCATCTCGTCGGCGACATCGGCGAGGAGCCTGCCCGCCTTGGCGATGCGGCCGCCTTCGTCGTAGCGGGTGCCGGGAAAGAGCTTCTGCACGCAGGCATCGATGACCATGACTCCAGGGCCCGTATCGAATGCCAGGAGCGGGCCGGCGTCGCCCTTCGCGGGCACCAGAGAAATGTTGGCGATGCCGCCGATGTTGAGCAGCGCGCGCGGAGCATCGGCCGCGGCAAAGAGCAGGCGGTCGGCGCGCGGCACCAGCGGCGCGCCTTCCCCGCCGGCCGCGACGTCGCGCGAGCGGAAGTCGCTGATCACGCTCACGCCGAGCCGCTCGGCGAGCACCGCGGGATTGCCGAGCTGGAAGGACGAACGCCGCGGCTCGTGCCACACCGTCTGGCCGTGCGAGGCGACGAAGGCGAGCGACGCGGGCGCGACGCCGGAATCGTCGAGCAGCGTCTCGACACATTCGGCGAACCATTCGCCCAGGTCGGTATGCAGGATGGCGAGCTCGCGGGCTTTCCCGGAGTCGAGCGCGTCGCGGATCCGCCCTTCGCGCTCGGCGCCGTATGGGATCGTCCGCTGCGCGAGCAGCTTCGTCGCGAACGCCCCCTCGCCCGGCTCTTCGATGCGCACCAGCGCGCTGGTCACGCCATCGAGCGACGTGCCGGACATGAGACCGACGGCGAGAATGGATGGTCGCGTTCCGGTCATTGTCCGCCCGTCCGCCCGCCCGCCCGTCCGCCCGGTACCGGAGGAGGGTCCCCAATCGCCCTCCGCGCGTAGCCGCCGGCCTCGGCCAGCAGCCGCTCCGCCTCGGCGCGATCGACGCCGCGCTTCTGCATCACGATCGCCGTCTTCACATGGCCGCCCGCGGCAGCGATGACCTGCTTCGCGTCGTCGCGGCTCACGCCGCCGACTTCCATCACGATCCGCTCGCCCCGGTCGTGGAGCTTGGCCGACACCGCGCGCAGGTCCACCATCAGGTTGCCGAAGGCCTTGCCCCAGCGGATCATCGCGCCGGTGGTGACCATGTTGAGGACCATCTTGGTCGCGGTACCGGCCTTGAGGCGCGTAGAGCCGGTTAGAATCTCGGGGCCGGGCCTAGGGACGATCGCGACATCGCAGTTGCTGAGGAGGTCCGGCGGCGGGTCGGTGCACGCCAGCAGAATCGTCTTCGACCCGCGCGCGACGCCGCGGGCGATCGCGCCCCTGACGTACGGCGTGCCGCCACTGGCCGCGATGCCGAAGACGACGTCTTGCTTCCCGGCCCCCTTCGCATCGACGGCCTGCGCGCCGGCGTCAAAATCGTCCTCGGCACCCTCGGCGCTTTTCACCAGGGCCTGCAAGCCGCCCGCGATGGTCCCCTGAACCAGTGAGGGGTCGGTCCCGAAGGTGGGCGGGCACTCGCTGGCATCGAGCACGCCCAGCCGGCCGCTGGTGCCGGCACCGAAATAGTAGAGGTGGCCGCCGGCGCGGAGGGAGGCTTCCACGATCTCGATCGCCCGCGCGATCTCCGCGCGCACCGCGTGCACCGCCGCAACGACCAGCGCGTCCTGGCCGTTCATCAACTCGACGATTTCGAGCGGCGACGCCAGGTCGATGGCCGCGGAGGCGGGATTGCGTTGTTCGGTGAGCCGGGGGTCGAGGGGCGGGTTCGTCATCTCCGACGCAATCTAGGCGCCCGGGACAGGTTGTCTACGCCTGTGGCGGGGCATCGAGCACTTCGCGGACTTTGCGCGCGATCTGGTCGGGACCGAAGGGCTTGGCCAAATATGCGACGCCTTGTTTCAGCACGCCGTGATGCTCGATGGCGTCCTCCGAGTATCCCGAGATGAAGAGCACGCGCGTATCCGGCCGTGATGCAATCACCTGGCGGGCAAGGACGTCACCCCCCATACCCGGCATCACCACGTCGGTGATCATCAGAGCGATCGGACCAGCATGGCCCGCCGCGACCTCGAGAGCACCCGCGCCGTCGGGTGCGTCGAGCACCGCGTAACCCTGCCGCTCGAGCGTCCGGCGCACCACGAGCCGGATGGCGCGCTCATCCTCGACCAGCAGGATCGTCTCCCGGCCGCGGGGCATCGGCACCGGGGTTGACAGGCGCAGCGGCTGCGCCGCCTCCATGACGCGCGGCAGCAGCACCCGGAACGTCGTGCCATGGCCGACCCTGGAGTCGACGCCGATGAAGGCGTCGCTCTGCTTCACGATGCCATAGACGGTGGCAAGTCCGAGTCCGGTGCCCTTGCCCATTTCCTTCGTCGTGAAGAACGGCTCGAAGAGCCGGGCCCGCGTCTCGTCGTCGATGCCGCTGCCGGTGTCCCTCACGCACAGCTGCACGTACTGACCCGGCGGCGCGGGCAACTCGGGCGACTTGTCGGCATCGGTGAGCTCGCGATTGGCCGTTTCGATCATCAGCGAGCCGCCGGCCGGCATCGCGTCCCGCGCATTGACCGCGAGATTGACGATGACCTGCTCCAGCTGCGCGGGATCGGCCCGCACCGTGCCGAGATCGGCGGCGAGGGTGGTGCTCAGCTCGATGTTCTCGCCAATGAGACGTCGCAGGAGTTTTTCGGCCCGTTTCACGACGTCGTTCAGGTCGAGCACCCGCGGCTGGAGCACCTGCTTGCGGCTGAAGGCGAGAAGCTGCTGCGTCAGGTCGGCGGCGGACTGGCTCGCCGTGCGGATCTCCTCGACGTCGCGGCGGCGCTGCTCCCCCGGGCCCATGTCCTGGAGCAGCAGGTCGGAATACCCGATGATGGCCGTGAGCAGGTTGTTGAAGTCGTGCGCCACGCCGCCCGCGAGCTGGCCGACGGCTTCCATGCGCTGGGCCTGCCGCAACTGCGACTCGAGCCTCGTCCGCTCCGTCACGTCCCGCGCGAGCACCAGGCGCGCCTGACGGCCGCCCATGACGACGGAGTCCGACAAGACCTCGACGTCCAGCACGCCGCCATCCTTGCGGCGGTGCCGGACGCCCACCAGCATCTGCGCTCCGGCCCCGGTGTTGTCCAGGGCGGCATCGAGCCGCGGCAGCTCGGCGTCCGGTCGCAGGTCCCGGATCGTCATCGCGAGGAATTCGTCACGCGTGTAGCCGTAGCGCCGCACCGTCGCCTCGTTCACGGCGAGAATGCCCAGCGTTTCGCGGTCGTAGACGAGCATGGCTTCGGGGCTGTGCTCGAAGATCTGCCGATACTTGCTTTCGCTCTCCTTGAGCTGCTCCTCGCCCCGCTTCCGCTGGATCGCCGCGGCGACCTGTGTGGACACGAACTGGAGGATGTTCCGCTCGCGCTCGCCCAGGTGCGCGCCCTCGGCATAGGTCTGGGTCACCAGCGCGCCGATGGTGCGGTCTCTGACGATGAGTGGCACGCCCAGCCAGTCGATCGACGGCGCGCCGACGAGCTCGACCTCGCCTGCGCTCACCAGCTGGTGGTGCACCTCGAGCGGGACCAGCTGGGCACGTCCGGTGCGCAGCACGTACTCGGTGAGCCCGCGACCGAGGGGCTTGGGCGCGGGAACCGCATCCACGGCATCCACGAAATAGGGAAAGGTCAGCAGGCCCGAGCCTTCGTCGAGCAGCGCGATGTAGAAATTGCTGGCGTCCATCAACTCACCGATGATGGCGTGCACCGCCTCGAGAAGCGCGGGCAGGTCCGGGGCAGAGCTCGCGGCCTCGGCAATGCGCAGCGTGGCGTCTTCGACGCGCTCGGTGCGGCGGCGGTCGCTGAGATCGCGGACGAACGCGCAGAGCATCTGCGTCCCGCCAATCCGCACCGGGGTGACGGTGAGCTCGACGTCAAACTCGCCGCCGTCGCGGCGCAGCGCGGTGATCTCGATGCGGCGGCGCAGGATGGGGCCTTCCCCCGTCGCCCGGAAGCGTTCCAGCCCTTCGCGATGGCGGTCGCGATGGCGCTCGGGGATGATGGTCTCGGCGATCGAGCGGCCGATGGCTTCGGCGGCCGACCAGCCGAAGGTCGAGGCCGCCTGGGTATTCCACCCCGTGATGACGCCGTCCGTATCCGCGGTGATCACCGCATCGAGCGCACCCTCGAGAATCGCCGCCGCCACCTGCTCGGCGCGGTCGGACGCATCGCCTGACGGGCGATCGGGGCGGGGGTCGACGTGACGAGGCGTTGTCAGGACCCTGACGGACCGGACGGTTGGCCGGGCCAGTGGGTGGCCGCCATCATGTCCCCGACGAGATGAACCCAGATCTGATCCGGCACGATTTCTCCGTTCGCACGTGCTAGGTCCGGTGACGATCCAGCCACTTCTCGACCGGGCGAGGCACCCAGGCCGCCAGCGCGTCGAGCAGCGCCACCGGCGTCGCCGCCTCCATCAGCAGCTCGCGATGCTCCGGGCGCAGGAAGCGCTCGGCGACCGCGTGGTCGAGAAAGCCGAGCAACCTATCAAAGTACCCCGCGACGTTCAGGATGCCACAGGGCTTTCCGTGGATGCCGAGCTGGGCCCAGGTCAGGATCTCGGTGAGCTCCTCGAGGGTGCCCATACCGCCGGGCATCGCGATGAACCCGTCGGCACGGTCAGCCATCGCCTGCTTGCGCTGGTGCATCGACTCCACCACGCGTAGCTCGGTGAGTCCAGCGTGGCCGAGCTCCTTGTCCATCAGCGCCCGTGGAATCACGCCGGTCACGCGACCGCCCGCCGCGAGCGCGGCGTCGGCCACCGCGCCCATCAGTCCGACCGTGGCGCCGCCGTACACGAGACGGATGTCCCGCTCCCCGAGCAGGCGGCCGAGTTCCAGCGCCGCGGCGCGGTATTCGGGGCGCGCGCCGGGACTCGAGCCCGTGAACACGCACAGCTCGCGGATGCGGCTCACCGGGGCTTTGCGCGCCCCGCGCGCTTCTTGCGAACGATGCGCCACGTGCTGACGAGCGGCACCGTCGCGCAGGCCGGCGTTCCATCCGCGCCGGCGCCGGCGATCGCCGCCGCGAGCAGCAGGCCCGGACGCGCGGTCGCGTCCCGCGCCAGGGCGTGAGTGAGGGAGGCGAGCGGCACCTTCGCGCGCCGGTCCCACGGCGAATCGGCCTGTCCGGCGCGGGTGCCGACGTTCACATAGACAAAGCGCGCGCCCGCGGGACCATGCACGAAGGGTCCGAGGAAGTCCGGCGATCCCGCCCTGGAGGCGACGCGCACGTCGAAATCGAACCATACGCTGCGCAGCCCCTTCCCCGATGGCGGCAGCCGCGATCCGTCCTTGCGCTGCACGGCGAGTGCGACGCCCGCCAATGGACGCAGCACGATGATGCGCAGCGCGAGGGTCGACGCGGGGTCAGCCGTCATGGCGGTCTCCGCCACCCCGCGCAAGCGCCGCCGCCCGCTGCTCCGCATGACGGAGCCCCAGGATGAAAATCAGCGAGGGCACCCAGATGCAAAGCACCTCAGTGACAATCGTGTAGGGCGCCCGCACCAGGAACGGCGGACTCCAATCGGGGCTCGGACCGGCGAGCGGCCGCCAGGGAAAGAAGAACCGCTCGGCGGTGAATGGCGCGAAATACGCCACGCCCCCCGAGAACGTCGTCAGCATGTCCAGCAGTCCATGCGAGGCACCCGCGAGGGCGAAGGCGAGCCAGAGGCGCATGCGGAACCCGCGCCAGTACGATCCCGGAAATGCACCCCATGCCACCGCCGCCGCCAGGACGATCGCGAACACCAGCGAATGCGTGATCCCCCGGTGCCCGTACATGCTATCGGGCGCCCGCATGCTGGCGCTCCAGAGGTAGTCGATGTCGGGAATGGCGGCGCAGAGCACGCCGAAAACCCAGAAGCGCGCGTGCGGCACGCGAAGCCGGAACGGCGTCACGATGGCGACGCCTGCAATCGCATGGGAGAAAGGGGATGGCACGTTCAGGGCTCGTCTAACGTCGCGCCGAAGTAGCGCCCGGGGTTACGTCGTGTCAGGCGCGAGGGAGCCACCGATTCACGGTCGAGCGATACGCACCGTAGGCGGAGCCGAACAGCCGGTTCAACGTCGGCTCTTCGTAGTAGACGATGAAGATGTGCGTCGCGATGGCAAGCGCGGCGAGGTAAACCAGCAGGGCGAGCGACTCATAGAAAAGCGTCGCTCCCGCCAGGGCCAGGCCCGCGCCCAGGTACATGGGATTGCGCACGTACCGGTAGGGGCCGCGTACGACCAGACGGAGCGGTGGATCGAGCGGAAAGGGGGTACCCTTGCCGATCGTCGCGAACGTGAGCACGCACGAGAGCGCGATCGCAGCGCCGCACAGGCCGAGCAGAACGCCGACGACTTCGATCGGCCACGCCGAAGCCGGGCGCACCGCGCCCGACCAACTCAGGACCCTGACCGGCACGAAGACGAGTACCAGGCTGATGAAGAGCGTGGC
>JAYTEN010000190.1:0-3781 GCA_043735145.1 Gemmatimonadota bacterium
GCTTTCCGGGATGACGACGCCCACGCGTCCGGCGATTTCCTTCACCGCCTCGGGATATGGCAGGCCGAATTTCTTCATGAAGAAAGTGAAGATGTCGCCCGACTCGTGGCACACGAAGCAGTGGTACATCTGCTTCTTCGGGACCACCGAGAAGTTGCGGTGCGTCCCGCCGTGAAAAGGACAGGGCCCGCGCCAGTCCGAGCCGGTGCGCTTGAGCTCGACGTGCTCGCCGATGAGCTGGATGAGATCGGCGGCGTCGCGGACCTGCTCGATGATCTCGGGGGGGATCATCGGGGAGGTGAAGAACGTGAAGAAGGTGAAGAAGGTGAAGAAGGTGAAGAAGGTGAAGAAGGTGAAGAAGGTGAGGAAGGTGAGGAAGGTGACAGGTCTGTTGCGCGTACGCGTACCCGGCGGCCCCGCACTTTCACGTAGGCCTCGTTGCCCTGCACGCTTTCAATTTCGCCTTCGATCCCCAGCGAGCGAATGCGGACCTGCGCTCCAGGCTTCATTTCCCCGGGCGCTTCAAACCTTCCGTCATTCACCTCATTCACCTCATTCACCTCATTTACTTCATTCACCTCACCGGGGTCGGCGAGCTCCGCAATCCTGCCCTCGAGCGCGCGCCGGGCCTCCTTCTCCTGCCCCGCCTTCGCGAGCGCGAGCGCCTTCTCGACCTCGGCGCGGGCCTCCAGCAGCGTCTCGCGCTTCGCCGCGCGGATGGCGCGCTCCAGCTCCTTCTCGCGCCGGACCATCTCCTCTTCGCGCTCGGTGACCTTCCGCCCGGCGGCCTCGAGCCGCGCGCGCAGCATGTCGAGGTCGGTCGCCTGTTCCTTCAGCGCGATCTCGTGCGCGTCGAGCGACTGGCCCCGGGCTTCGGCGGCGGCGAGCGTCGCGTCGAGCCGGCGCTGGTCCTCGGGCAGGGCGGCCTCGGCATCGGCGAGGACATCGGCATCCATGCCCAGGCGGCGCGCGATCGCGAGACCGTAGGAGCGACCCGGCACGCCCTTGGTAAAGCGGTACGTGGGCGCCAGCGTCGCCGCGTCGAAGGCCAGCGACGCGTTCACGATACCGGGCGTCGTGCCCGCCAGCTCCTTGAGCGCACCGAGATGGGTGGTGGCGACCGTGGTCACGCCGCGCCGCGTGAGCGCGCGGAGCACCGCGCCGGCCAGCGCCGCGCCCTCCGCCGGATCGGTCCCGGTGCCGAGCTCGTCGAGCAGCACCAGCGTGGCGGGCCCCGCGATCTCCATCACGCGGCGCAGCGTGGCGACGTGGGCGCTGAAGGTCGAGAGGCTCTCGCTGATGCTCTGGTGATCGCCGATATCGGCGATGACGGCATCGAAGATGGGCAGCACGCTGCCCTCGCCGACCGCCGGCAGGACGCCGCTCTGGGTCAGCGCCGCGGCCAGCCCGACGGCCTTGATGAGAACCGTCTTGCCGCCGGTATTGGGTCCCGAAATGAGGATCGTGCGCTCGCCCGGCTCGAGCACCAGGTCGAATCGCACGATGTCCACGCCGCGCCCGAACAGCAGCGGATGCGCGGCGTCCACGAGCCGCATGGGCTCGGTGCCCGCGTCCACGAGCCGCGGCGGCACCGCGCCCTGCACCAGGGCGCAGCGGCCGCGGGCATAGAGCGCATCCACCGCGATGAGCATGGCGTACGAGGCGTCGAGCCCCTCGGAGTGGGGCCGCAGCTGCGCCGTCAGCTCGCGCAGGATGCGCTGGACTTCGCGCGCTTCCTCCGATTCGATGGCGCGCAGCCGGTTGCCCATCTCGATGGTCTCGGGGGGCTCGACGAAGAGCGTCGCCTGCGTCGCCGATTCGTCGTGGACGATCCCGCCGACCCGGGCCCGCGAATCGCGCCGCAGCGGCACCACGTAGCGGCCGTTGCGCATGGTGGGCGTGTCGCCGCCGCGGTGCTTCGGGTCGAGGCCGCCCAGCAGGCGCTCCAGCGTCGCGACGATCTGGGCGCGCACCTCCACCAGCTCGCGCCGCAGCCGCAGCAGGTCGCGCGAGGCGTGATCCTTGACGCGGCCCTCGTCGTCGATCGCCTGGCCGAGCGCCTGGCCCAGCTCGTCAGGCAGCGGCGGCGCGGCGAGGTTCCCGAGGATCGGCGCCTCGCGTCCCGCCCGCCGCATCTTGCCGCCGACGATCCTCGCCGCGGCGATCAGCCGCGCCATCGCCGCCAGCTCTTCGCCGTCGAGGACCGAGCCATCGAGACGCAGCCGGGCGATCTGGTCCTCGACGTCGGGGAACGGCACCGGCTCCACGTCGTCGCCGGCCGACAGCCGCGCGGCCATCGCCGCGACGCGGTCGAGCTCACCTTCAACCTGGAACCGGTCGTGGAGGGGTCGCAGCGACTTGACGCGCCCGGCGCCCTGCGGCGTCACGGCGTACTGGGAGACCTGGTCGAGCGCGGCGGGAAACTCGATCGCGGCGAGAGCGGATTCCGCGAAGACTCCGGTCATCTACCCGGCGAGGCTCTCGCGAACGATCGCGGTGACGATCTTGCCGTCGGCGCGGCCCTTGAACTGCGGCATCACGGCGCCCATCACCTTGCCGAGGTCGGTCGCGCCCGCGGCGATCGCGGCCTTCACCGCGGCGCGGATCTCGGACTCGTCGACGGCGGGCGGGAGGTACTGCGAGAGCTCCGTGATCTCCGCGGCCTCCTTGTCGGCCAGGTCCATGCGGGCCGCCTTGGTGTAAGCGTCGACCGACTCCTGCCGGCGCTTGATGGCCTTGCGGACAACGTCGAGCTGCTCGGCGTCGCCGAGGGCGTGGCCGAGGTGGATTTCTGCGTTGCCGAAATCTGAGAGGAGCGTTGAGTAGAGGAGGGTCCGGTCGCCTGCGCGGCTCTTGCGCGCCGCCGTCATCGCGGCGCGAACCTGATCGACCAGCGGGCTACTCACTCCTGGTGCGGCGGCTCTTCCGGCGGGCGGCGTTCATCTTCCGCTTGCGACGCTCGCTCGGCTTCTCGTAGTGCCGATGTTTGCGCAGGTCGGACAGGATCCCGGCCTTCTCGCACTTCTTCTTGAAGCGCTTCAGCGCCCGTTCGAAGTTCTCGTCTTCGTGAATTACGACTTCCGGCATTCCAACTCCACGATGAGTGTGTCCCTAAACCCTATAGCCTAAGAAAGTTAGGGGCGATATACCGACTAAACAAGGGGGAAGGGGGAAGGGGGAAGGGGGAGGGAAAACGCGGGAAAAAGGCCATCCCCCATCCCCCCATCCCCCTTCCCCCATCCCCTTCCCCCTTCCCCCTATCCAGGAGGCCACTTCATCCGCCGGCCGCCCAGAATATGCGCATGCAGGTGCGGGACCGTCTGGCCGCCATGATCGCCGCTGTTGATCACCACGCGATAGCCGCCGTGGTCGATGTGCACCTGCTTGGCGACGTCGTGCGCCATGATGAGCAGGTCGGCCAGGACCGTCTGGTCGTCGCATTCGGCCAGCGACGGGAAATGGTCGCGCGAGATCACGAGCACGTGATCCGGCGCCTGGGGATTGATGTCCCGGATGGCAAACGCCGACGGCGTCTGGGCGATGATCTCGGTCTTCACGTCGCCTCTGGCCATCCGGCAGAACACGCAGTTCGGGTCGGGTTTCATCGGGCGTTCCCCTGCTGAGGTGTCACCAACCTGGCCTGCGCGGTGAGCGCGAGGGCCGCGAGTGCAGCGGTATCGAAACGCAGCGTCGCGCGCGCCAGGGCGACGGGGCGGAAGCCGGCGGCCTTGAGCATCGCGATTTCAGCTTCGGTAAATCCACCTTCGGGGCCGATGGCCCA
>JAYTEN010000191.1:0-13776 GCA_043735145.1 Gemmatimonadota bacterium
CGTCGCTCACGTCCGTTACGTCCGTCACGTCGCGGCCAGTGGCCGTCAAGATCGCGGCCGCCCTGGCGGGCGCGGTCGCAGTGGCACTGGCTGCGCAAATCGCCATCCCGATTCCCGGGTCACCGGTGCCGTTCACGATGCAGCCGATGGCGGTGCTGATCGTGGGCGGGCTCCTGGGCGCCCGCTACGGCGCGCTGTCGCTGGTGATGTACCTCGCGCTGGGCTCCTTGGGCCTGCCCGTCTTCACGCCGGTTGGACTGCCGGGATTCGCGCGGCTGATGGGCCCGACGGGCGGCTTCCTGCTGGCGTATCCGTTCGCGGCCGCCGTGACGGGCGCCATCGCGCGGCACTTCGAGCTGCCGACCATCCGGCTTTCGCTGCTCGCCGTGCTCGCCGGCATGATCGTCATCTTCATCGGCGGCATCGCCCAGCTGGCGATCGTCACCCCGGGCCACGCCATCAGTTTCGGGCTGCTGCCGTTCGCGCCCGCGGACCTCGCCAAGGTCCTGCTGGCCGGACTCGTGATCCGGCGCTTCGCCCCTTCGACCCGGGCGATCTCGTAGGGGCGGACTCGTTGGGGCGGCCTTCATGGCCGCCCTTCTTGCATATGACACGATCCTGTAGGGGCGGCCCCTGTGGCCACCCGTGGAAGATCCGATGAACAAGGTGGCAGTGATCGGTGCGGGACAGATGGGCAACGGCATCGCGCACGTCTTTGCCGCCAACGATTGGGACGTGAAGCTGGTGGATGTCTCGCAGCCGGCGCTGGAGAAGGCGCAGGCCACCATCCGCGGCAACTTCGACCGGCAGATCAAGAAGGGCACCGCGACCGAGGTGCAGCGTGACGCCGCCCTCGGGCATATCTCGACGTCGACCGCGCTCGACGCGGTGAGCGACCGCTCGCTCGTGGTGGAAGCCGCCACGGAAAACGAAGCGCTGAAGTTCGGGATCTTCCAGGAGATGGACCGCCACGCGCCCGCCAGCGCGATCCTGGCGACCAACACCAGCTCGATCTCGATCACCACCATCGCGGCGAAGACGAAGCGGCCCGGGATGGTGATCGGCATGCACTTCATGAACCCGGTGCCGGTGATGCAGCTGGTCGAGGTGATCCGCGGCCAGGCGACGAGCGACAGCACCGCGCAGCGGGTGATGGACATCGCGCGCACCCTCGGCAAGACGCCCGTCGAGGTGAACGACTACCCCGGCTTCGTCGCCAACCGGGTGCTGATGCCGATGATCAACGAGGCGATCTTCTGCGTGATGGAAGGCGTCGCCACGGCGGAGTCGGTGGATACCGTCATGAAGCTCGGCATGAATCACCCGATGGGCCCGCTGGCGCTGGCCGACCTGATCGGGCTCGACACCTGCCTCGCGATCCTGAACGTGCTGCACCAGGGGCTCGGCGATCCCAAGTACCGGCCGTGTCCGCTGCTGAAGCGGATGGTCGCCGCGGGTCAACTCGGACGAAAGACGGGCCGTGGGTTCTACGCTTACTAGCGAGCAGCTCCAGATCGTCGAGATGGCGCGTGACTTTGCGGCCGAGCACATCGCGCCCTTCGCGGCCGAGTGGGACGCGACGAAGGAGTTCCCCAGGGACCTCGTGCGCAAGATGGGCGAGCTGGGCTTTTTCGGGATGCTGCTGCCCGAGGAGTACGACGGCCTGGGGCTCAGCACCGAGACTTACCTGATGACGATGGAAGAGATCGCGCGCGCGGATGGCAGCGCGTCGATCTCGATGGGCGTGCACAACTCGCTGCCGACCCAGATGCTGCTGCGCTGGGGCAGCGCCGCGCAGAAGGACCGCTGGTTGAAGCCGATGGCCCGCGGTGAGGTGCTGGGCGCCTTCGCGCTCAGCGAAGCCGAAGCGGGGAGCGACGCCGCCGGCCTCGCGGCGCAGGCGGTGCGCAGCGGCGACGGCTGGACGCTGAACGGCCTCAAGGCGTGGGTGACCAACGGCGGCACCGCCGACCTGGTGCTCGTGATGGCCCGCACCGACCGCGAGGGCGCGCGGAAAGGCGCCAAGGGCATCAGTACCTTCATCGTGCCGACGAACACGCCCGGCTACCAGGCGCAGAAGCCCGAGGACAAGATGGGGCTGCGCTCGTCGAACACCTGCTCGGTCGCGCTCGACGACGTGCAGCTTCCGGCCGACGGGCTGCTGGGCGAGGAAGGCATGGGCCTGACCTACGCGCTGAGCGCGCTCGACGGCGGGCGGCTCGGCGTGGCCGCGCAGGCGATCGGCATCGCGCAGTGCGCCCTCGACCACGCGGTGCGCTACTCGAAGGAGCGCAGGCAGTTCGAGCGGCCGATCGCGTCGTTCCAGGCGATCCAGTTCAAGTTGAGCGACATGGCGACCCAGATCGCCGCGTCGCGGAGCCTGCTGCACGAGGCGGCGCGCCGGAAGGACAACGGCGAGGACGTCACCCAGTGGGCCAGCATGGCCAAGCTGTACGCGGGCGAGATGGTCATGCGGGTCACGAGCGACGCGGTGCAGATCTACGGCGGCTACGGCTACATGCGCGACTATCCGGTCGAGCGGCTCATGCGCGACGCGAAAGTCATCACGATCTATGAAGGCACCAGCGAGATTCAGCGGCTGGTGATTGCGAGAGAATTGCTCAAAGACAGTGCGTAGTGCGTAGTACAAGCCGTATTCACTCTTGGCGACTTGGCGACCAGGCGACTCCACGTACTCCGAAGGACACATGGAAATCTTCGAGTTCATGCGGAACCACGATCACGAACAGATCGCGTTCTGCCACGATGCGTCGGCCAACTACCGCGGCCTGATCGCGATCCACAACACCACCCTCGGCCCCGCGTTAGGCGGGACGAGATACTGGAAGTATGAGAATGAAGGCGCCGCCGTGACGGATGCGCTGCGGCTCGCCCGGGGCATGACCTACAAGGCCGCGGTCACCGGGCTCAACCTGGGCGGCGGCAAGTCGGTCATCCTCATGGGCGACGGGCCGGTGGACCGCGAGGCGCTCATGCGCGCGCACGGCCGCTTCGTCGAGAGCTTCAAGGGTCGCTATATCACCGCCGAGGACGTGAATACCAGCCCGGCCGACATGGAGTACATCCACCTCGAGACCGAGCACGTCGTCGGCCTCCAAGGGCGCTCGGGTGATCCGTCGCCGGTCACGGCGCACGGCGTCTACCGCGGCATGAAGGCCGCGGCCAAGTGGAAGTTCGGCGACGACTCCCTCGCCGGCCGGACGGTGGCGGTGCAGGGCGCCGGCCACGTCGGCTACTACCTCTGCAAGTACCTGGCGGCCGAAGGCGCGAAGCTCATCATCGCCGACATCGCGAAGGAAAAGGTCAAGGTGGTGGTGGATGAGTTCGGCGCGAAGACTGTGGCGCCCGACGCGATCTACTCGCAGCAGGCCGACATCTTCGCTCCCTGCGCGCTGGGCGCGGTGATCAACGACAACACCATCCCGCAGCTCAAGGTGCAGGTGATCGCCGGCGGCGCGAACAACGTGCTGGCCGAGCCGCGGCACGGCGACGAGATCGAGAAGAAGGGGATTCTCTACGCCCCCGACTACGTGATCAACGCCGGCGGCCTGATCAACGTGAACTCGGAGCTGGAGCACTGGTCCGCCGAGCGCGCCTTCAAGCTCGCGGGCGAGATCTACAACACCATGCTGCGGGTGTTCGAGATCTCGAAGGAAGAGAAGATCCCGACCTACATCGCCGCCGACCGGCTCGCCGAGAAGCGGATCGAGATGGTCGGGAAGCTGAAGCGGACGTGGGTGAGGCCCTGAAACTGGAACCTGGAGCCTAGAACCTAGAACCTAGAACCTGGACCTGTGAAACCATTGGTCATTGGGGTCGCCGGTGGATCCGGCAGCGGCAAGACGACGGTCGCGAAGGCGATCGACGAGGCCGTGGGTTTCGCGTCGGTGCTGATCGACATGGACGCCTACTACAAGGACCAAGCGTCGATGACGATGGCCGAGCGGCACGCGGTGAACTACGACCACCCCGACTCGCTCGACCTCGATCTGATGGTGGCGCAGCTGACGGAGCTGGCCTCGGGCGGGGCCATCGACAAGCCGGTCTACGACTACGCCGCGCACACGCGCTCCAGCCAGGTGGTGCGGGTGGAGGCGCAGGATGTCATCGTGGTCGAGGGAATCCTGCTCTTTGCCGATGCGCGGCTGCGCGCGCTGTTCGACATGAAGATCTTCGTCGAGGTGTCGGACGACGTCCGGTTCATCCGCCGGCTCCGGCGCGACATCGTGGAGCGGGGCCGGTCGCTCGACTCGGTCATCAACCAGTATCTGAACACCGTGCGGCCGATGCACCTCGAGTTCGTCGAGCCGTCGAAGCGCTACGCCGATGTGATCCTGCCCGAGGGCGGGCAGAATCGCGTGGGCGTCGAGATGATTCTCGCGCGCGTCGAGCGCGAGGCCCTCCAGCGCCGGCACGCGCCTGTGACCGTAGGGGCGGACCTTGCGTCCGCCCGGGCCGACACGAGGTCGGCCCCTACAAAATGAGGAATTCCATGCACGACGCGTTCACCGCCGATCCTGCGCTCGCCGCCGCCGATCCGGTCGTCGCCGACATCGTCCAGCGCGAGACGGCGCGGCAGGCGGAGGGGCTCGAGCTGATCGCGTCGGAGAACTTCGCCTCGCCCGCGGTGATCGCGGCGATGGGGACGACTCTCACCAACAAGTACGCCGAGGGGTATCCGGGCAAGCGCTATTACGGCGGCTGCGAGGTCGTGGACGAAGTCGAGGTCCTGGCGATTGCGCGCGCGAAGCAGCTGTTCGGCGCGGCGCACGCCAACGTGCAGCCCCACAGCGGCTCGCAGGCCAATTTCGGCGCCTATCTCTCGGTCATGCGCCCCGGCGAGACGCTCCTCGGCATGGCGTTGCGGCACGGCGGGCATCTCACCCACGGCGCGGCGCCGAACGAATCCGGCAAGATGTTCAAGGCGGTGCAATACGGCGTGGTCGAGAGCACGGGGCTTATCGACTACGACCAGGTGCGTGACCTGGCGCGGGCCGAGCGGCCGCGGGTGCTGGTGTGCGGCGGCAGCGCCTATGCGCGCATCATCGACTTCCAGGCGCTGCGGGCGATCGCGACCGAAGTCGAGGCGACCTTCATGGTCGACATGGCGCACTTCGCCGGGCTCGTCGCCGGCGGCGCGCATCCCTCGCCGGTCCCTCACGCCGACCTGGTGACCACGACGACCCATAAGACGCTGAGGGGTCCGCGGGGCGGCATGATCCTCAGCACCGAGGCGCTGGCCAAGGCGGTGGACAAGGAGATCTTCCCCGGCACCCAGGGCGGCCCGCTGATGCACGTCATCGCGGCGAAGGCCGTGGCGTTCGGCGAGGCGCTGAAGCCGGAGTTCCATGAGTACGCGCGGCAGGTCGTCGCGAATGCGCGGGTGCTGGCCGAGACGCTGATGGGGAAGGGCTACGGCGTGGTGTCGGGCGGGACCGACACGCACCTGATGCTGGTGGACCTGCGGCCGAAGAACCTGACGGGCAAGGAAGTGGAAGAGACGCTGGGCCGCGCGGCGATCACCGTGAACAAGAACACGGTCCCTGGCGACCAGCAGTCGCCGTTCGTGACCAGCGGGATCCGCATCGGCACGCCGGCGCTGACGACGCGCGGGATGAAGGAGAACGAGATGCGGGTCGTGGGCGACCTGATCCATCGCGCGATCGAGGCGCGGAGCGACGCGGCCGCGATGGCGAAGGTAAAAGTGGATGTGCGCGAGCTGGCCGAAGGCTTCCCGCTCTACGGACTTCCCGCGCCGCTGTAGGGGCGGCCCTGTAGCCGCCCGTCTCCGTGCTCGATCGTCGCGGCCGCGACGCGGGACTCCGAGCCTACGACGTTGTCCCGTACTCCCGGCCTTTGCGTTCGGGGCCGAGGAGGGCGACGGTCGCCGCGAGGGTAAAGACGATCGTCGCGCTCATCGCCATCACCGTCGCGCGCGGCCAGTGCGCCACCGCCGCCGCCTGCATCGTCACGATGGTCCCGCCGAAGAGCACGCCGCACTGATAGCCAAACCCCGGTAGAAACCCGCGCACCCCGTCGGGGCTCAGCTCGTTGATGTGCGCCGGCATCACCCCCCACGCCCCCTGCACGCAGGCCTGGATGAGGAACGCACCGGTCACCAGCAGCGCCAGCGTGGGCGCGAAGGCCCAGAGCGGAATCGTGAGAATACCGCCGCCTAACGACAGCGCGATCGCCTTCCGCCGCCCGATGCGATCCGACAGCCATCCCGCCGACACGCCGCCGATCAGCGCGCCGATCATCGAGAACGCGGTGAGCGCCGCCCGCTGCTGCGGCGTGAAGCCCCACTCGCGCTGGAGGAACGTCGGGTAGAGATCTTGCGTGCCGTGCGAGCAGAAGATCATCACCGTGGACAGCAGCGTCGTGAACAGGAAGGTCTTCCAGTTGGCCACGATGGCCCGCATCAGGTCGCGCCACGTCGCGTGCTTCGTCTTTTGCCAGACTTCCGACTCGGTCACCTTCGCCCGCACGAAGAGCGCCAGCAGGGCGGGGGCGCCGCCGATGAAAAAGAGCGGCCGCCAGCCCCAGCGCGGAAACACGATCCAGTACGCGACCGCGGCCAGCAGATAACCCATCGCATAGCCCTGCTGGAGAAAGCCGGAGAAGATGCCGCGCAGCTTGACCGGCACCTTCTCCATCACCAGCGACGCCCCCACCCCCCACTCGGCGCCCATGCCGATCCCGAACAGCGCCCGCAGCACCAGGAACGACGCATAGCTCGGCGCCAGCCCCGACAGCACCTCGACGATCGAAAAGAAGACGAGGTCGATCATCAGCGGGATGCGCCGGCCGTACCGGTCGGCCAGCAGCCCGAAGATGAAGGCGCCCACGGGCCGGAAGGCGAGCGTCAGCGAGATCGAGACCGCCATTTCGGTGTCGGTCTTGCCGAATTCGCGGCCGATCGCCGTCAGCGTCATGACGACGAGAAAGAAGTCGAAGGCGTCGAGGGTCCAGCCGAGAAAGCCGGCGGTGACGGCGGCGCGATGATCGGATTGGTTGCTCACGGGTCTTCAGGGTAGCGAACGGCGCTATCTTCCGCCATGCTGCTCGCCGCGGCGCTGCTCAGTGCCACCATGCAGTCGATGCGCCTCCCGCTCGCCGAAGCCGAGACCCTCCAGGTCACGGTGAGCGGCGCCGGCGCACCGGTGGTGCTGCTGCCCGGCCTCTTCGGCTCGGCCTTCTCGTACCGTCACGTCGTGCCCGCGCTGGTGGATTCAGGATACCGCACCATCGTCATCGAGCCGCTCGGCATGGGCACGTCGTCGCGGCCCGCAGGGGCTGACTATTCGCTCACGGCGCAGGCCGACCGCATCGGCGTGGTGCTCGACTCGCTGCACGTGCGCGGCGCCCTCGTCGTCGGCCATTCGACCAGCGCGTCGATCGCGCTGCGCCTCGCGCTGCGGCGTCCCGAGCTGGTGAGCGGAATCCTGTCGATCGACGGCGGGCCGGCCGAGGAGGCGGCGATGCCGGGCTTCCGGCGCATTCTGCGTTTCGCGCCGCTGCTGCGCCTCTTCGCGACGCGGGGGCGCATGGAAAAGATGGTGCACGACAACTTCATCAAGTCGTCCGGCGACACGTCGTGGGTCACCCCCGACGTCGTGCGCGGCTATGCCGACGGCGCGACGGCCAACGCCGGCGCCACGCTCGACGCCTTCCGGGGGATGGCCAACTCGCGCGAGGCGCAGCGCCTGGACGCGCACCTGGGGCACATCCGCATCCCGGTCCTCGTCCTCGTCGGGGGCGCGCCCCATAGTGGCGGCGTCGCGACGGCCGAACTGGCCCAGCTGGCGGCGACCCTCGTGACCTTCGCCGCCGACACGATCGCGGGTGCCGGCCACTTCATCATGGAAGAGCGACCCGAGGTCGTGGTCGCCGGAGTGAGGCGGTTGTCGGGCTGGCACTAGCAAGTCGCCAAGTTGCCAAGTCGCCAAGTCGCCCAGTGCGCAGGCCTGAACCCGAAGCCCCGGTGTGTTCTTCTGGGGGCTTGGCGCCTTGGCGACCTGGCGACTGGCTTGTCAAGAGCCTTGACCATCCGCCGCCCCATCCCCTATGCTTGGCGCGTGAGCCAGCTCGAGTTTGCCGATGACGTGATGGCGCGGATCCGGGAACGGTCCGGGCGCTACGACGAGCGCGCGTACCTGTTCGTCCTGGCCGCCCTCGAGCATCTCCAGAAGAACCTGCCGGCCCGCCGCCACGTGAGCGGCGAGGAGCTGTCGAACGGCTGCCGTGAATTCGCGCTGGAGCAGTACGGCCTCCTGGCGCGCCCGGTGCTTGAGTACTGGGGCCTCAAGGCGACCAGCGACATCGGCACCATCGTCTTCACCCTCATCGAGCTCAACCTCCTCAAGGCCCAGGACAACGATCGGCCCGAGGACTTCGACCGCGTCTACCTCTTCAACAACGCGTTCGAGGCGGACTATACGTGGGGCGCGTGGCGTGAGGAGTGCCGGCGGGACTGACCCGCGTCCGCAAGCCTGCCGTCGCCGGACTGTTCTATCCTTCCCAGCCGGCCGCTCTTCTCGCAACCGTCCGTGAACTTCTCGCCGAGCCGAAGGCCGCCGCCGCCCCCGCCATCGGGGTGCTCGCGCCACACGCCGGCTACCAGTATTCGGGGCGCACCGCGGGCCAGGTCTTCGCGCGCGTCGCCGTGCCGCGCTGCTGCATCGTCGTCGCGCCTAACCACACCGGCGCCGGCCTGTCGCGTCACGCGGGGAGCGCCTGGGCCGTCGGCGCGTTCCGGATTCCGATGGCCGACGTCGCCGTGGATGAGACCCTCGCCGCCGCGCTGATGGCACGCTGCCCTTTCATCGAGGATGACCCCGACGCGCACAAGACCGAGCACGGCGTCGAGGTACTCCTGCCGCTGCTCGTGGCGCAGCGGCCCGACGTCGTCATCGTGCCGGTCCTGCTCGGGTGGACCGACTGGGCCCGCACCCTCGCCCTCGGCGAAGCATTGGCCGAAACGGTGCGCGCCGCGGGCGAGCCGGTGCTGCTGATCGCGAGCAGCGACATGAACCACTATGAGAACGCCGAGGTCAGCAAGGAGAAGGACGCGCTCGCGCTCGATGCGGTGAGCCGACTGGATGGGGAGGGCCTGCTCGAAGTGACGAAAAAACATCGCATCTCGATGTGCGGGCGGGTGCCCGCCGCCGCCGTCATCCACGCCGCGAAGCTCCTCGGCGCGATGGTGGGCGAGGTCGTGCATTACTCTCATTCGGGAGAGGTGACTCTCGATCATAGCGCGGTCGTCGGGTACGCGGGCGTGGTCATCCGATGAGGCCAGTCGCCAAGTCGCCAAGTCGCCAAGTCGCCAAGTGAGCGTCATTCCGGTACTCAGCGCCGAACAGGCATCTGCGTGGGATCGCGCCGCGCGTGAGGATGCGGGGATCCCTTCGCGCGTCCTGATGGAGTCCGCGGGCCGCGCGGTCGCTGCGTCGGTCGCTCGCGAGTTCGGTCACGCCCTGGAGCGCGGCGTGCTGGTCGTCTGCGGGCACGGGAACAACGGCGGCGACGGGTGGGTCGCGGCGCGCGCGCTCGCGGCGCTCGGCATTGGCGTGACCGGCGTGGCGCTCGCGGGCGACGCATCGCCCGACAATGCCGCCAATCGCGACCTCGCGCGTGCCCAGGGTGTGCGCCTCGCCGGCGCCGCCGACGACTGGGGCGGGCCGGGCGTCGTGATCGATGCCATCCTCGGCACCGGCGCCACGGGCGCGCCGCGCGGCAACGCGGCGGCGTGCATCGAGAAGATGATGCGCCTCAACCTGCCCGTCGTCGCTGTCGATGGGCCGACCGGACTCGACCTGACCACCGGCGCCGTCCGCGCGCCGTGCATCCGCGCGCACCTGACGGTGACCTTCGGCGGCCTGCGGCGCGGGCACCTGCTCCAGCGCACCGTCTGCGGCAAGGTCCAGGCGGTCGAGATCGGATTTCCGCCGCCCGACCCGTCGTGGCCCGGCATGGTCACCGA
Source organism: Gemmatimonadota bacterium (assembly GCA_043735145.1). GTDB lineage: Bacteria > Gemmatimonadota > Gemmatimonadetes > Gemmatimonadales > JACORV01 > DASXPG01. The sequence continues at coordinate 10,007 of JAYTEN010000191.1, forward strand.
CAACTGGCTTGCGCAGGTACTCACGCCTTTCGACGGCGAGATGCACAAGGGTGATCGCGGCAAGGTCCTCATCATCGGTGGCGCCGACGGGATGGCCGGCGCCGCGGTCTATGCCGCCAAGGCCGCACTGCGCTCCGGCGCCGGCCTCGCGCGGATCGCCGCGAGCGCGGCATCGGTCGCCGCGTCACAGGCCAACAATCCCGACATCATGTGCACGACCAGCGCGCACGACACCGCGCTCGAGCCCGAGCTGGCCGAGGCGATCGAGTGGACCGACGCCCTCGTCCTCGGTCCCGGACTCGGCCGCGGCAGCGCGCGGAAGATTTTCGCGCGGCTCGTGCTCGAAGCGGCGAAGACGCCGATCCTCGTCGACGCCGACGGACTGATGGCGTTTCGCGGCGCCGTGGACGAGCTGGCCACGCTGCTAGCCGGCAAGCGCGCGTTGCTCACGCCGCACAAGGGAGAATTCGCGGCGCTCTTTCCTGACCTCGCCGAGCAGTCGCGGCGCGATCCCTTCGGCGCGGCGACCGCCGCCGCTGACCGGGTGGGGCAGGCGGTCCTGCTGAAGGGCGTGCCGACCGTCGTCGCGGCGCCGGGGCTCCCCTTGCTCGTGTCGACGACCGGCAATCCGGGGCTCGCGACCGGCGGCACCGGCGACATTCTCTCCGGCATGGCGTCCGCATGGCTGGCACGGGGCACGCCGCCGCAGGTCGCGGGCGCCGCCGCGGCGCACGTGCACGGACGTACCGCGGAGGATGTCGCGCGGCACCGGTCGGTACGATCGCTGCGCCCCGACGACCTCCTCGGCGTGCTCAGTCCGTTATGGAGAGAGCTGGCGGAAGAGAAGTTCGAGGTCAGTCCGCCCCTTCTGGCGGAACTGGAAAAGCCCGCAGTGACGTAGGGGGCGTCATCCGAACAACCCCTCCGTCCGGCATCCGGTTAGAATTGAAGCGATGACGGCATCGCCCCGGACCGAAATGCGCGCGGGTGGCGCGCGCCCCTCGTGGTGGCGCGCGGCGCCGCAGACCGCGCGTTTGCTACTCGCCGCGGCCATCATCTCTCCGGCTCTCCTGCTCTCCTGCTCTCCCACTTTGCACGCGCAGATCCCGACTCGGCAATGGAGGCCGGAGGACCGCGCCTTCCTCACCGATCTCTCCTACGTCACCGCCGTCGCGGTGACGCGCTCGGTCGTGTACGCCGCCACGCCGAACGGGCTCGCGGTCTACGATCGCGGGCTCCAGAACTGGAAGCTTACCGTCGGCCCGATGGACGGCTTGCCCGAGGGCGTGATCGTCACGGCGATGGCCGCCGACCCTAACGATGATACCGCGTGGCTGGCGGCGCAGGACCGCTGGCTGTCGTACGATCCGTTTTCCCGCCGTCTCGAAACCGGCCAGTTGCCGGGCTACACCGACCAGGTCATCGTCGATGCCCGCGATCCATCACGCGGCGCGTGGTTTCACACCAGCATCGGCTGGTACCAGGTGCAGCGCGGCTCGTTCGCCGCGATTCCCGCGCGCGATCTGCCCGCCTCGCGCGCCGGCGGCATCGGCCCTCGCGAGTTGTTCGCCCGCCTCCCCGCGCTGGACGCGGTGCGCCTGCGGGTCGAGCGCGACGACCAGATGCGCGGATACCGGATCACCTCCGCCGCGGTGGCGCCGGTGACCAACGAGATCTTCGTCGGCACCGACGGCAACGGGGTCTTCAAGGTCGATCCCGTGAGCTATTCGACCGAGCGGCTGCCGGCGGGAATCCTCGGCGCCGCGGTCGGCTCCCTGGCGCAGGCGCGCGGGCAGGTCTGCGCCGCGGGTGATGCCCGCATCTCCTCGCAGCGCCACGGTATCGCCTGCTTCGACCAGGGCCTCGGCAGCTTTACCTATGTCGAATCGGTCGGCCTCGTCGGACTGCCGGGGACGCAGACGCGGCGGCTGCTGATCACCGAGCGCGCGATCTGGGCCGCAACCGACCAGGGATTGTTGCGCGCGCCACGCCGGGGCGGCCGGCCGGTCCAGATCACCGTGCACGATGGCCTCCCGTCCGACCGCACGTATGCGCTCGCCGAGGCGCCCGAAGGCGTGTACGTCGGCACCGGCGAGGGACTCGCGCTGGTGGCCGACACCGGCCGCGGCGTGGTCGTCACGAGCGTGGCGCGCGGCCCGGCGGTTCTGGCACTCGCCGCGCAGCGGGAAGACACGGTGTGGGCGGGTACCACCGCGGGCGTGATCGGTTTCCTGCTACCGTTAGGCGGGCTCGTGGTGCGCGCCGAGGGGACGCCGTCGCTCCGGGAGCCGATCGTCGCCATCGCCGTGAAGGGCGACACGATCCTCGCCGCGACGGCGACGCGGTTCCTGCTGCGCGATGCGGACGCCTGGCGGGTGATCGATGCACCGGGTGCGTCGATCGGCCGGCTGACGGCCATCACCGCCGACCGCAGCGGCTTCTGGGTTTCGGGCGAGCTGGGCATCGCCTGGTTCGACCCGTCGCGGCCCGCGTGGAACGCGCTGGTCTCCGCCGGCGACGTGCCGCAGCCGGTGCGCGACATCGCCGTCAGCCGCGACTACGTCTGGATCGCGACCGACATCGGCGTTGTCCGGTATGAGAAGCGGGTACTGGTTCCATGAGAATCAGGAATCACGACTCAAGACTCAAGAGCATGCTTGACTCTTTACTCCTGACTCTTGATTCTCTCCCATGACTACGCCCCTCGGCGCCGGCCGCGAGTTCGACCGCATCCGCGCGATGGCGGCGCGGTGGAAGGAGCGCGCGCGCGGCCTCGGCGACGACTGCGCGATTCTCGAGGTCGGCGGTGATCGCATCGCCGTCAGTATCGACGTCTCCGTCGAGGGGGTGCATTTCCGCCGCGAGTGGATGACGCCGGCCGAGATCGGCTATCGCGCCGCGGCGGCCGCGCTGTCGGACCTCGCCGCCTGCGCCGCCGAGCCGCTGGCGATGCTGCTGACCGTCGGCACGCCGGAGGGCGAGCCCGATGCGACGCTCGCGGGCCTGGCCGACGGCACCGGCGATGCGGCGAGCGACGCCGGCGCGCTGATCGTCGGCGGCGACATGACGCGCAGCGACAAGCTGTTCGTGGACTGCTGCGTCATCGGCCGCGCGAGCGCGGCGGTCGGCCGCACCGGCGCCCGGCCGGGCGACCAGATCGTGGTGACGGGCGCGCTGGGCGGCTCCCGGGCCGCGCTCACCGCGTGGCAGGCGGGCACCGAGCCATCGCCCGCGGCGCGCGCGCGCTTCGTGCGGCCGGCGCCACGTCATGCCGCGGCGCGCTACCTGGAGTTCATCCGGGCGCGGGCGATGATCGACATTTCCGACGGCCTCGCGGGCGACCTCGGCCAGCTCCTCGCGGCGAGCGGCGTCGGCGCGACGATCGACGTCGCGCGCATTCCCGTGCTCCACGCGGCAGAAGCCGTCGCGCGGGAGCAGCACCTCGAGCCGTGGCACTTCGCGGCCGGCAGCGGCGAGGAGTACGAGCTGATCGCCTGTATGCCGGAGGACATGACCGCCGCCGAGCTCGCTTCGGCGCCGGTGCCGGTGACCATCATCGGGACCATCGAACGCGAGCCCGGACTGCGGGCGACCCTCGCCGGACGCGCGGTCGACCTGCCGGCCGGTTTCGACCACTTCGCCTGAGCCATGCGCACTCTTCTCTACCTCGCCACCCTCGTCTTCTCCACCGTCTGGAACGGCATGACGTGCATCATCGCGGGCATCTTCCGTGTGAAGTACGTGCCGGGCGGCATCTACGACCGCGCCCA
>JAYTEN010000192.1:0-7736 GCA_043735145.1 Gemmatimonadota bacterium
CTCGCGGCGCAGGACCTGCGCACCATCAACATCGGCCAGACGGTCTCGGGCGAGCTGACGCGCACCGACCCGATGGGCGTGCGCGCCCGCAAGGCGCCCTACCACGTCTGGTACATGCAGGGCCGGCGCGGCCAGCGCGTGATGATCGACGTGCGCTCCGACGCCTTCGACTCCTACGTGGTGCTGCGCGACGAAGAAGGCTTCGTCCTCGGCAGCGACGACGATGGCGGGGGCGGCAACAACGCCCGCCTGCACACGGTGCTGCCGCGGGACGGCCGCTACCGTATCATCGTCACCGCCTTCACCGACAGCGCGCGCGGCTCGTACGAGCTCACCGCCTCGGGCTGGGAAGCCCCGCAGGCGCCCGCGCCCGGCGTTATCACGCGCATCGGCCTCGGCGAGACGAAGGACGGCATCCTGGAGCCCGGCGACGAGATCGCCGGCGACGGGCCCTACATCGACCTGTGGGAGCTCACCCTGCGCGCCGGGCAGCGCGCGCGCATCGACCTGCACTCGGCCGACTTCGACAGCTACCTGATTCTTCGCGGCCCCGATGGCGCGACCCTCACCACCGACGACGACGGCGGCGAGGAAGGCAACGACGCCGAGATCAGCTTCCGCGCGCCGGCGGCCGGCACCTACACCATCATCGCGACGAGCTTCAACGACAACGCGCGCATCGGCGCGTATCGCCTCGCCGTCGTGGAAGAAACGGGCGCGAACACCGAGCCGGGCGTCACGACGCCGATCGCCCGCGGCGAGTCGAAGGAAGGCCGCCTCGAGGCCGGCGACACGCAAGGCCGCCGCGGCCGCGAGGATCACTGGACCTTCCAGGGCCGCGAAGGCCAGCTCGCGCGCATCGACGCCGTGGCCGAGAATCACTTCGACAGCTACCTGGTGCTGCTGCGCAACGGCGTGCCGATCGACTCCAACGACGACGGCGGCGACGGCCAGAACGCCCGGCTGATGACGATCCTGCCGGCGAGCGGCACCTACACGATCGTGGTCTCGAAGTTCAGCGAGAGCGGTTCGGACGGGCGTTACACGCTGTCGCTCAATCTGGCCGAGGCCCCGGCCGGCGCGGGCCGCGTCGAGCGGCTCACCGCGGGACAGCGGGTATCGGGCCGCCTCGAAGCGGGCGACCGACCGCGCTCGGGCGGCGGCTTCGAGGACATCTTCGAGTTCGACGGGCGGGCAGGGCAGGACATCGTGCTCGAGATGCATTCATCCGATTTCGATTCCTACCTCGAGCTGCGCGACCCCGACGGCGGCATGGTCGCTGAGAACGACGATGGCGGCGACGGGCACGACGCGATGATCATGACCCGGCTGTCTCGCGCCGGACGGTTCCGGGTGATCGCGCGCTCGTACGGTGAGGCGGAAGCCAGCGGCTTCTATGAGCTGACCCTGAGCGCGGCGACCGAGGTCGGCCGGCCCGGCCGCGTGGGCGAGCTGCGTGAGAACGAGACCGTCATGGGCCGGCTCGAGCCGGGCGACAGCGTCGTCGGCGACAGCACCTTTGCCGATGTCTACACCTTCCGCGCGCCGCGCGACGGCGAGATCCAGATCACCCTGCGCTCCGGCGACTTCGACGCCTACCTGATCGTGAAGAGCGCGCCGGGCGCCACGCTCGCCACCGACGACGATGGCGCGGGCGAAGGCACCAACAGCCGCGTCACGCTCACGGTGCGCTCGGGCCAGACCTATCGCATTTTTGCCAACAGCTACGGAGAGGATCGGGCGACCGGCATGTATCGCCTCTCGGTGCGATACGGCCGCTGACCCGAAAAACGGAGCAGCGCCATCGCGGCGCCGGTCCTATGGCCCCGAGGCCGATCGCGCGCTCGATCTCTGGGTGGCCCTCGCGCGGTGCGCCAGCTCCGTGCACCGCGTATCGACGCGCGATATCCAGCGTCACGGCATCACCCAGGCGCAGTTCGCCGTCCTCGAGGTGCTCTATCACAAGGGCCCGCTCGCGCTGTGTATCGTGGGCGCCAAGCTGCTGGTGACCAGCGGCAACGTCACCTTCGTGGTCAAGCAGCTCGAGAAAGCCGGCTGGCTCACGCGCCAGCGCTCACCCGACGATGGCCGCGTGATCCTCGCGCGGCTGACCCGCCGTGGCGAGAAGCTCATGATGCGCATCTTTCCCGAGCATGCCTCAGCGATGCTCGCCGCCGCCCGGAACCTCCCACCGAAGGAACAGGCGCAGCTTGCCCGGCTGCTCAAGAAGTGGGGCAAGTCCGTCCAGTCGGTGTGATCTCCAGCACCGAGCGGCCAATTTGTCAGTCTCGACGAGCGCCAACCTCTTGCTCCGCCGGAGCTTGCTTCTTATTGTTGCTCATCCTTACCCACGAGGAGCGCAGCTAGATGCACGATTCGTTCTGGAGCTCAGACGAGTTCGACGAACGCGCGCACCAGCTGTACAACGAGGGGCAGTACGATGAAGCCATCGACGTCCTTCGGCAGGGCCTGCAACTCTACTCCGACGCCGTAGAGCTCCACATCGGGATGGGCTACGCCCGTCTCGCGCGGGAGGAGTTCGCCTGGGCGCGCCGCACCTTTGCGGACGCGCTCGCGCTGGAGCCCGACCATGAGGATGCGCTCGCCGGAATGGGCGAGGTGCTTCTCAAGGTCGGCCAGGCCGACCAGGGCCTGGGCTGTTTTGATCGCGTGCTGCTGCTCGGTTTTCGGGAAGACCTCGACATCGTGCTCCAGATGGGCCGCGCGCTCTTCCGCGAGGGCCTGGTGGACGCGTCCCGGCGGTTCTTCGAGATCGCCCGCGATGCGCACCCCGAGAGCGCCGAAGCGGCGGCGTGTGTCGGCTACGCCATGCACCGCCTGTCACGCGAGCGCGATGCGGTGAAGTGGCTGCGCCGCGCCATCGCCGTGGACCCCGATCACAGCGAGGCGCGCATCTACCTCGCCAACCTGCTCTACGACCGCGGCTCCTACGAGGACGCGCTCGGCGAGTTCGAGCGCACCGGCCCCGACGAGCACTGGGACGAGCTGGGGATCTGGCGCGTCATCGAGCTGAAGAAGACGATCTACCGCCTCGTGGATGAGGATCCCGAGCTCAAGCCGTGGCTGGTGCGCCTGGCCGACCTGGCGGGCGAGGCCGACCCCATCGAGATGCTGCTCGCCGAGATCGAGGCGGCCGGTCCTTCGGGCACGGGCACGCGGGACCCGGCGCAGCTCGAGCTCTTCGGCACGCTGCTGAGCGAGCTCCAGGAGATGCACCGACGCAGCCGCGGTGGCGGCGAAGTGCACGGCGTCACGACGCCCGCCGGCGCGACCTTCACCGGCACCTGGGACGAGATCGTGCGCAGCATGCGCGACAGCGACGAATCATTCGCCGGCCGCTCGGTCGAGGAATTCCTCGCCGGCGCCGCCCAGCGCGCCGCCAAGCTCGGCGTGCAGCTGCCCGTCACCGATGCAGAGAGCTTCATCAGGGGTAGCGCGGAAGCCGGACTACTCAGGATTGTGAGATAGGAGCCTCAAGGGAGGCCGAAGCTTGAAGGCGAAAGTGGGTTCAAGGTCCCGGCTTGAAGCCTCAAGCCTCAAGCCTGAGACTTGAACCCACTTTCTTCTTCCAGCTTCGGCCTCCCTTGAAGCTCGGGGCCCAAGGCCTCTAGCTTCCCGAATGCTCGATGCAATCCTGAAGCCCAGATCGATTGCCGTCATCGGCGCCAGTCGGCAATCCGACACCATCGGCTACCAGATCCTCGACAACCTCGTGCGGTCGGGTTTCCACGGGCCGGTCTATCCCGTCAATCCCAACGCCGCGAGCATCCACTCCATCAAGGCCTATCCCAGCGTCCTGGCGATCCCCGACCCGGTGGACCTGGCCATCATCGTGGTGCGCAAGCAATTCGTCCTCGCGGCGGCCGAGGAGTGCGGGCAGAAGGGGATCAAGGGCCTGGTGGTGATCACGGCGGGCTTTGCCGAGATCGGCGGCGAGGGTGTCGAGCGCGAGCGGCAGTTGATGGAGATCGTCCGGCGCCACGGCATGCGCATGGTCGGCCCGAATTGCATGGGCGTGCTCAACACCGACCCCGCCGTCTCGATGCTGGGGACCTTTTCGCCCGCCATGCCGCCCCACGGCCCGGTGGCCATCGTCAGCCAGTCGGGGGCGATGGGCCAGAGCATTCTCGACTACGGCGAGGAGCTCGGCATCGGCATCAGCCAGTTCGTGTCCGTGGGCAACAAGCCCGACGTCTCCGGCAACGACCTGCTCGAGTACTGGGAGGAGGACCCGGGCGTCGGCGCCATCCTCATGTATCTCGAGAGTTTCGGCAACCCGGGCCGGTTCGCGGCCATCGCCCGGCGCCTGACGAGGAAGAAGCCGGTCTTCGTGGTGAAGGCGGGGCGCACCGCGGCCGGCGCGCGGGCCGCGAGCTCGCATACCGCCGCGCTCGCCGGGACGGACCTCGCCGCCGATGTGCTGATGCAGCAGTGCGGCGTCATTCGCGCGCAGACCGTCGAGGAGCTCTTCGACTACGCCATGGCCTTTCCGCGGCTGCCGCTGCCGAAGGGCAACCGCGTCGCCATCGTCAGCAACGCGGGCGGTCCCGCCATCATCCTGACTGATGCGTGCGAGACCTCGGGGCTGCTGGTGCCCGAGCTGTCGAAGGACACGCAGGATGCGATCCGGAAGGTCACCGCGGAAGAAGCGTCGGTGCGCAATCCGGTGGACATGATCGCCTCCGCCCGGGCCGACGTGTATCGCACCGTCATCGCGCTGGTGCTCCAGGATCCGAACGTGGACGCCGTCATCGCGTCGTTCATTCCGCCGCTGGGTATCCAGGCGCGCGACGTGGCGCTGGCGATCCGCGACGGCGCCGCGACACGTCCCGAGATCCCGCTCATCGCGGTGCTCCTGGGCCGGCACGGCGTGCCGGCGGGACTGAAGGAGCTGGTCGAGGCCGGCATCCCCGGCTACGTCTTTCCAGAGTCTGCCGTGCGCGCGCTGGCCGCGCTGAACCGCCGGCGCGAGTGGCTCGCCCGCCCCGAAGGAAGGGTGCAGACATTCCCGGTGAGCCGCGCCAGGGCCGCGGCCATCATCGACAAGGCACGAGGCGAGGGGCGCGAGAAACTGTCCGAGGACGAGTCGCTCGCCATGCTGGACGCCTACGGGATTCCGGTGGCGCCGTGGAAGGTGGTGACGGGCGCCGCCGCCGCCGCGAAAGCCGCGAGCGAAATGGGGTTTCCGGTGGTGCTCAAGGCCGTCAGCCCGCGCATCGTGCACAAGAGCGATGTCGGCGGCGTGATCGTGAACCTCGCGAGCGCCGCCGCCGTGACCGAGGCGGTGACGCGCATGAATCAGCGGGTGCGGGAACGGACCGGCAAGGAGCCCGAAGCGCTGCTGGTGCAGAAGATGGTGGGCGGCGGGCGCGAAACCATCGTCGGCTCGACCCGCGACGCCAAGGCCGGCCCGCTGCTGATGTTCGGCCTCGGCGGCATCTTCGTCGAGGTGATGAAGGACGTGGTCTTTCGCGTGCACCCGGTGACCGACGTGGACGCGCGCGAGATGATCCGCGGAATCCGCGGTTACCCGCTGCTCGAGGGCGTGCGCGGCGAGACGTCGGTGGACCTGGTGGCGCTCGAGGAAATCATTCAGCGGGTGTCACAGCTGGTGGGAGAGCACGAGGCGATCGCGGAGATGGACATCAATCCGCTGGTGGCGTTTCCGGATCGGGTGGTGGCGCTGGATGCGCGGTTCAGCATCAGGAGATAATCCAGAGTCTAGATTCTAGATTCTAGACTCTTCTGTTAGAACATCGACATCGCAAGGAACGAGCGGAGGCTGTCGTTCGTCTGCCGCAGGCGGGAGGAGAGCAACCGCACCACCGCCCACAGCACCTTGTAGGCGACGTCCCGGTTGAAGTCCATCAGCAGCTCGAAATCCGACCGCGTAATGGTGATGAGGATGCAGTCGGTGTTCGCAATGGCATCGGTGGACCGCTCCGACTGGTCGAAGATCGCCATCTCGCCGAAGATCGTCCCCTTCTTCAGGATCGCGAGGGCCTCCTCGCCGCTGCCGGGAATCTGGCGGCTGATCCGCACATCCCCTTCAGCGATGATGTAGAGGCGGTTGCCCGGCTCGCCTTCCTTGAAGATGGTCTTGGCGCTCACGAACTTCTGCTCGTGGCACACCTCGGCGACCCGGGCGAGCTCTCCCTCGTCCAGATCCTTGAAGATGGCGGCCTGCTTGAGGAGCTGAAGGTCCATGGTATTTCGAAGCTATGCCGCCCCGGGGGGAGCGGCAAGGCTGTACGTCACAAAGGGGCGCTGGCGTGCCGGGCCGGGTTTCGTGTACCCTTCGCCCATGACCACACCCCTGCCGATACGCGCCCTGCTGCTGGGCGGCCTGGCCACCCTTGCGGCCCTGCCCCTGCGGGCCCAGGAGTTCATTCCCCCCGACCGCGGCCGCACCGCCGCCCCGGCGCCGGGGCGGGATACCGCGAGAGATGACGGCTTCCGGCTGGAAATCCTGGGGTTTTCGACCCGCGGCGGCGCCCAGGTCAACAAGGGCGGTCAGGCGATCCTCGGCTCGACCATCGACATCATGCAGCTGGGCGCGCGGCAGGTGCGGCTGCGGCCCTCGTTCGAGGTCGGTTTCGGGCGGTCATCCACGTCGCTCGCCTTCAATCTCGAAGTCGTGTACCGCTTCCAGCCCGATGGCGCCGCGGCAATTCCCTACCTCGGCATCGGGGTGGGATATCACGACGATACCACGATCAAGCGCGTGTGGCCGACCGTCGCGATGGGATTCGAGCTCCCCTTTTCGCGCCACATGAACTGGCTGATCGAGTATCACGCGCTCGACGGGCTGCGCCGCAGCCGGTTCCTCGTCGGGCTCGCGACGCGCGGGGGCGGCTGATGCAGCACCAGAACATCGTGGCGGCCTGGGAGCACCGCGGCATGGTGTTCAGCGGCGGGCCGGAGGGCGGCAAGACCGTCCTCGTTGACGGCGATGGCGCCGAGGCGCCATCGCCCGTGGATACGGCGCTGGTGGCGCTGGCTACCTGCACCGGCAGCGACATCGTGCTCGTCGCGCAGAAAAAACGCATCGACCTGCGCGAATTCCGTATCGAGGTCCAGGCGCAGCGGCGCGATGCATACCCCCGGCGCTTCACCGCGATCAACCTCGTCTACCACGTCACCGCGCCGGGCGCGAGCGAGCAGGGCATTCGTCAGGCAATCGATCTCTCGCTCGAGAAATACTGCTCGGTGAGCCACTCCCTGAACCCGGACATCCCGATCACGTATGAGCTGCGGCTCCAGGCCTGAGGCCTGGATCGCCGCCGCCCTGCTCGGGGCGGCGCTTCCCGGTTCGGCCCGGGCGCAGGGGTGGCGCGAGACGCAGGTGTTCGCGGTCGCGGTCGCGTCGCGTCCGGCGGCCGGCCTCGCGGGCCTCGGGTTTGCCCGTCGTGACGCGGGCCGAACCCGCATCGGGCTGGCGCTCGCGGCCGGCGTCGCGGAGGGGCGCCGCACCGCCGGGCGCGGGGAGCTGATGTGGCACTTTCTGCTGGATCCCGCGAAGCGCGCGGGCCTCGCGGTGTACGGTGGCGGCGGCATCGCGGTATCGGTGGTCGAAGGCAGCACGGTGCGGCCGTACGCGCAGGCCGTGCTCGGCGCCGAAAGCACACCGTCCGCGCGCCACAGCTGGTTCATCGAAGCGGGGTTCGGCGGCGGCGCGCGGATCGCGATCGGCTGGCGCGGCCGGTCGCGCGTCG